>JBFGQE010000001.1:0-41988 GCA_041564355.1 Gammaproteobacteria bacterium
AAAGACCCGATCATCTTTCGCGTCTGGCCCAACTTTGTTGCCCTTGGCGAACGTCTGGATGCGTTCAAGCCATCGTTGCCGCCGAAAGCCGACAAGGTGCTGCGCATGCGCCTCGGCTACGGCCGCGATCTGATCCAGGAAGGGCGACGCCTGATCGGCTATATCGCCGGCGCGCGCGTGGCGATGCCGAACAGGTCCCAGGCTTACATCGAGAAATGTCATCGCTATAACGACGAAACCCTGTCATGATTCATCGCGCGACGACGCGAAACTGAAACCGGTCAAGCATAGATGGCGAAAAAAACAAAATCCGGGGACAACCCGAATATCGTAAAACTATGGCCGACCACGTTTCTGGTCAAGCGCTTCGCGCATTATCAACGGGTCAACCCGGTGCTGCTGGAGTTGTTTTACGCGCATCGCGAGCGCGAGCAGCGCAGCCCGCAACAGGCTTACGCGAGCAATGACGACCTGCTCAGGCAATACCCGCTACACCAGGAACTCAACGATCTCGCTGAGTTTATCAGCCAGAGCATCGTCGAGGTTGCACGTGAGGCGAACCGCGGCCTGTGGCGCGATACCGAGAAGGTACAGGTTTCCCTGACCGGGCTCTGGTTCCAGATATCCAACAATCACTCGTTCCACGAAATGCACGTGCATGGCAATGCGTCCTGGTCCGGGGTTTACTATGTGCGCGCCGGAGACTGTAGCCCGGATGCGGAGTCTCATCGTGGGCGGCAGCCGAACGGAGTGACGCGTTTTTACGGCCCGCACGTCGAGCACATGGCCGGCGGGTTCGGCGACTATGGCAACCTTTACCTGCATGACAACAGCTGGGACTCTTATCCGCAAGACGGCAAACTGTGCGTATTTCCGGCGCATATCAAGCACATGCCGTTTCCCTACGTTGGCGAAGAAGATCGCGTGATCGTGTCGTTTCACGCGCAGGTCTACAATTCCAGCGGCGCGATGAACTACGACTACGGCTTCACCAACTAGCCGCGCGGTAATCAATCGATCAGGTACACCAACCCGGCGCAGGCCAGTACCGTCGCGGCAAACCCGGTATAAATAACGCCGCCGGCACGCAGCATCTGTTGCCGCCGGTCATGCGTGCAGTAGGCGATGTAAGCGACGACCGGCAGTGCGAACAGCAGCAGCGCAACCAGGTCGGGTAGTGCCAGTTTGAAGCTCACCCAGTGAACCACGGAAAACGCCGCCGCGAAACCCGCCAGGGCGGCGATAAAGGACAGTACCGGGCGCAGCAAGATAGGGTTTACTTCAATACCGGCATCGAGAACTCGGACTCGAGACCGCTATCGAGCCAGCGCGAGGTTACGGTCTTGACCTTGGTGTAGAAACGCAGCGCTTCCATGCCGTACTGGTTATGGTCGCCGAACGCAGACGACTTCCAGCCGCCGAAACTATGGAAAGCCAGCGGTACCGGGATCGGCACGTTGATGCCGACCATGCCGACCTCGACCTTGTCGGCGAAGGTACGCGCCGCGGCGCCGTTTTGGGTAAAAATCGATGTGCCGTTGCCGTAAGGATGATCGGTCGCGAGCGCGGCACCTTCCTCGAACGATCCGACGCGCATGATCTGCAGCACCGGGCCGAAGATTTCTTCCTGGTAGGACTGCATATCGGGTTTGACCTGGTCGATCAGCGAACCGCCGAGAAAGTAACCGTCCTCGTGGCCATCGAGCACGAAATCGCGACCATCGACGACCAGGCGAGAGCCCTCGTCCTCGGCCATCTGGATGTAGTTCATGACTTTCTCGCGGTGTTCCTTCGTCACCAGCGGACCCATTTCGAGCCCGGTCTCGAGGCTCGGGCCGATGCGCAGGCCCTCGACGCGCGGCTTTAGTTTCTCGATCAGCCGGTCGGCGACCTCGTCGCCGACGCAAACGCCGACCGAGATCGCCATGCAACGCTCGCCGGCCGAACCGTAGGCCGCGCCCATCAGCGCATTGGCGACGTCGTCGAGATCCGCGTCGGGCAAAATCAGCATGTGGTTCTTCGCCCCGCCCATCGCCTGGCAGCGCTTGCCGTGGGCGGTCGCGGTGGCGTAGACGTATTTCGCGATCGGCGTCGAGCCGACGAAACTGACCGCCTTGACGCGCTCGTCGGTGAGCAGCGTGTCGACTGCTTCCTTGTCGCCGTTGACGACGTTGAACACGCCCGCCGGCGCACCGGCCTCGACGAATAGCTCGGCCAGGCGCAGCGGGCAGGACGGATCCTTTTCCGAGGGCTTCAGCACGACGGTATTACCGGTTATCAGCGCCATCCCGGCCATCCACAGCGGAATCATTGCCGGAAAGTTGAACGGCGTAATGCCGGCGACCACGCCGAGCGGTTTGCGCATCGAATAAATGTCGATACCGCGAGCCACGTTGTCGGAAAATTCGCCCTTTTGCGCATGCGGCGCACCGCAGGCAAATTCGCAGACCTCGATACCGCGCAGCACCGAGCCCATCGCATCCTCGACGACCTTGCCGTGTTCCATCGAAACCAGTTTCGCCAGTTCTTCCTGGTGCCGGTAGAGGAGCTGCACGTAGCGCGCCATGATACGCGAGCGTTGCAGCACCGAGGTCGCGGCCCAGGCGGGGAATGCCTCTTCGGCGATTGCGATCGCCGCTTCGACCTCGTCCTTCGATGCCAGCGGGACTACGCTCGCCCTGACGCCGAGGCTCGGGTTGAATACATCACCAAAGCGCTCACTGACTCCGGCGACGCGTTCGCTGTTTATATAATGTGTCAGGCGGGGGACTTCGGCGGCTACGGATTCGGCTGGCTGGCTCATGACGGCACCTGCGGGTTGCGTGATTGGACAGGCGGCTAATTATAGGCAAGTCGGGTGTGCATTCCTATAGCCCGACATCGGTATCGAGCGTTGTTTCGGGATGCCTGTCCGGCCGCTAGAGGCGGCTGCCGCGCAGTTCGAGCACGCGTTGTTGCAACGCCTCGGGCGTCGCGGCCGCGGCCTCGACCGAATCGCCGACGACGATTTCGATGCGGCTGTAGAGGCCTCTCGGGAACAGGCGGCGCATCGCGCTGCCGTAGGCGCGACTGAAAAAACTGCCCCACAGGCCGCGCAACGCGAGCGGAATCACCGGCACTGGGTCGCGCTCCAGGATGCGGGATATGCCGGGGCGAAACGGCTGCATTTCGCCGTCGTGAGTGATCTGGCCCTCCGGGAATATGCACACGATTTCACCCTGTCGCAGGGCTTTGCTGATATCTTCGAAGGCACGCTCCATCATCGCCTCGTCCTCGCGCGCACCGGCGATCGGGATCGCGTTCGCGGTTTTGAACAGGAATGACAGCAGCGGTAGCTGAAAGATCTTGTAATACATGACGAAACGAATCGGCCGGCGCACGCAACCGATCAGTATTAGCGCATCGGCAAAGCTGACGTGGTTGCAGACCAGCACCGCGGGCCCCTCTTCGGGAATGTTTTCGAGGCCTCGCTTGTCGACACGATAAATCGTGTGTACCAGCAGCCAGACCAGCAGGCGTAAAAAGAACTCGGGTACCAGCGTGAAGATGAACAAAGCCACCGCCGCATTCATCAGCGCCATGATCAGGAACAGCATCGGAATCGAAACGCCGGCGCGGAGCGCGAGCAGGCCATATATCGAAGCGATTACCATGAACAACGCGTTCAATACGTTGTTCGCCGCGATCACGCGAGAGCGTTTGTGGAAATCGCTGCGTTGCTGGATCAGCGCATACAGCGGCACGATGTACATGCCGCCGGAAACACCGAGCATGACGATGTCGAAGCAGACCCGCAGGCTCGAGGACAGGGCGATGAACTCGGCCGGGCCGAGCAATAAGCCACCGCGAGCCAGTCCCTGGTTGAAGAAAAGGTCGATACCGAAAAGGGTCAGGCCAAGCGCGCCGAACGGCACCAGCCCGATCTCGACCATGCGCCCGGAGAGGCGTTCGCAGAGAAACGAGCCTGCACCGATACCGACCGAAAACATCGCCAGCAGCAGAACGTATACCTGCTCGTTGCCGCCCAGTTCGTAGCGCACGTAATTCGGCAGCTGGGTGACGTAGGTAATGCCGATGAACCAGAACCAGGAAACGCCGAGCACCGAATAAAACACGCTGCGAATCGCGCGCGCATCGCGCATGATTTGCAGGGTTTGCCGGGGAATGTTGAAACTGATGCGCAGCTCCGGAGCGCCGGCGGCCAGTGCCGGTATGCCGCGGCTGGCCCAGTAGCCGAGGCAGGCTACCAGCACTACCGCTGCCGCGATGGCAGCGGTGCCGTAGTCGATCACGTAAACGCTGACGATCAGGCCAAACAGGATCGCGATAAAGGTGCCGAACTCGACCATCGCGTTGCCGCCGACCAGTTCGGCGGGCCGCAGTGCCTGTGGCAGCTGGCTGTATTTTACCGGGCCGAAGAGAGCCGACTGTGTCCCCATTAAAAACAGGACCCCGACCAGGAACACCGGGTCTTGCAATATGAAGGCCATTGCGCCGAGTAACATGACCCCGATTTCTAGCAACTTGATGCGCCTGATCAGCATCGCCTTTTCATACTTGTCGGCCAGCTGACCGGCGATCGGCGAGAACAGGAAGAAGGGCAGGATGAACAAACCGGCGGCTAAGTTGACCAGGGTATTGCTCTCGCTGCGCGACACGCTCGCCGCCTGGAAGGCGATAAAGATTGTGAGCCCGTTTTTATACAGGTTGTCGTTGAATGCCCCGAGTAACTGGGTCAGGAAGAACGGGCGAAAGCGCCGCGTCGAGAGTAGCTTGATCGAATCCATGCGTGGCCCGGTTTTAGGTCAAGGCTAAAAGAATGTATCGGCAAGAGCAATGGCTGGATTGCGGGCAGCGAGTTATCCACAGCGTGATAACGAGGCCTGCCCGCTCGAGTCGGGGCAAGCAGAGCGGGCGCCCGGGCGCGGGCAGAATCGGACTCGATGGCGGGGATTTCCGATTCCGTCGGGAATATAATATGAGAGCGCCCGCAGCCCGCCGAAAAATGCGCGTCGGGCGACCTAAAAACGGCACGCGGATTTGCCTGGACGGGAGGCGGTAGAGTGACCTGTCGATGTGACACAGTTCAGGAAATTCGGTGTGAATAGGCTATATATCTTTGCATGGCTGCGTCGTTCGAAAAATAAGCCTGGATGTCGTTTATTAAATCCTGGTTAAAGAAGGACTGGTTCCTCGGGCTGGTCATTACCCTACTGATCCTGGCTTTTGCGGAAGCGGGCTGGTTCAGTGCGCTCGATCGCCTCGCCTATAATCTCGGCGTCAAGTTTTCCTCGGCCAAGGATCCGCATGAAGACGTGGTCGTGGTGGCGATCGACGACAAGTCGCTACAGGCACTGGGCGCCTGGCCCTGGTCGCGCGACGTGCTTGCGGAAACGACCAAGACGCTGGCCAAAGGCAAGCCCCGGGTAATCGGATACAACCTGCCGCTGGATACGCCGCAATACGAGGTCGGACTGTCCTCGGTCGCGGAATTGCGGGAAGTGCTGCGCAGGGAGAACAAACTCAGCCGACGGGTTAAGCGGGCATTACACAAGACCGAGTCGATTTTGCTCGGCGACGACAATCTCGCGAGCAGTTTCAAGAAGGGCGGACGTATCGTTTTATCCATGCCGTATATTCCGGGCCAGGACCCGACACCCGGCCTCACGGCGTCGCTGCCGAAACACCTGCAGAAGTTCGCGCTGCCCAATGTTCGGATCAACGGCAATCACCAGTTTGGATCGCCGCAACCCAGCGTTACCCGCGCCGAAAAGATATTTCCCCCCATCGAAAAACTGGCGCGGCAGGTTGGCGCGATCGGCGTGGTCAGCTTCGCCGACAATATCAGTAGCGAGCCGTTAATCGTTCGCTATGGGCAGGAGTTCCTGCCGTCCTTCGCGTTGATGGTCGCAACCCGCAGCAAGGGCTTGTCGATGCAGCATATCGAGTCCCGCACCAGCGTCAGCCCGATGCTCGGCGGCAAGGACCTGGGCGCCGACATCGATTTCATGATTTACCCGCGCTTTTACGCCGATCGCGACGGCGTTTCCCCGTTCAGGGTTTACTCGCTGATCGACGTACTCGATGGCTCGCTGCCGGCGTCGACATTTCAAAACAAGATCGTGCTGGTAGGCCCGACTTCCCCGCGCCTTGCGCAACCTCGCCAGACGCCGGTCGGAAATGCAATCGCGCCGACGCTCGCCACCGCGCACAGCGTCTCCAGCCTGCTCAACGGAGAGCTGTATCGCCTGCCCGAGTGGTCGAGCTGGGCATTGCGCGGGCTGTTCGTCGTGCTGGGGCTTTACCTGATGTTCGTACTGACCCGCTTTCGCACCAACACCGCGTTTTTTCTCAGCCTGTTTCTCGTGGTCATGATTTTCAATGCACACTTCGTATTGATGAGTTCGCAGGCGCTGTGGGTACCGATGATGTCTGCGGTCATGCTGATCGTGATCGGTCACCTGGTGTTGGCTACGCGCCATTCGTTCGACGTGCGACTGCGCCAGGTCCAGGGCGACTTGTCTGCTGCCAATCGGCAGCTTGGCCAGGCGCTGCACGCGCAGGGTCAGCTCGACCAGGCGTTTGAAAAGTATCGCAGCTGTGCCCCCGACGACGGCCTGCTCGGCCAGGTCTACAACCTCGGACTGGACTACGAGCGCAAGCGTCAGTTCAATAAAGCCGCGGCCGTGTTCAAGTTCATCCACGATAAAAATTCGAAGTACAACGACGTCGGGGACCGCATTCAGCAAAACGAGCAGGCAGCCCAGACCGTGGTGCTTTCCAGCCACGACCCGACCGGCCCCGGCCCGACCCTGATTTCGAGCAGGGCCGGCATCCAGAAGCCGAAACTCGGTCGTTATGAAATCGATTCCGAAATCGGGCGCGGCGCGATGGGCATGGTTTATCTCGGCCATGACGAGAAAATTGGCCGCACCGTGGCGATCAAGACGATGGTCTTGTCCAGCGAAATCGAAGAGGGTATGCGTGACGAAGTGCGCAACCGCTTCTTCCGCGAGGCAGAAGCCGCGGGGCGGCTGGACCACCCTAATATCGTCACGGTATACGATGTCGGTGACGAGCAGGACCTGGCCTATATCGCAATGGATTACCTGAAGGGCAAAGACCTGACCGCCTACAGTACGGCGAAAACACGCCTGCCGGTAAGCGAAATATTCGAGATCATCAGCAGCGTGGCGCATGCACTCGACTACGCCCATCAGCAGCATGTCGTACACCGTGACATCAAGCCGGCCAACATTATTTATGACGCGGAAAAACGCGTCGCCAAGATTACCGATTTCGGTGTCGCCTGCCTGACCGACGCGAGCAAGACCAAGACCGGCACGGTGCTGGGGAGTCCTTACTACATGTCACCCGAGCAGCTTGCCGGGAAAAAGGTAGACGGCCGCGCGGACCTGTTTTCGCTCGGCATCACGCTTTACCAGATGCTCACCGCGGAGCTGCCCTTCAAGGGAGACTCGATCGCCAACCTGATGTACAACATCGCCAACGAGAATCACCCCGATATTCGTCGCTATCGTAGCGACCTGCCGCCCTGCGTGGGCAACGTGATCGATAAGTCGCTGCAAAAAGAAGCGGCCGAACGCTTCCAGAGCGGTAAGCAAATGGCCGCGGCAATGGAGAAGTGCCAAGCGCACATCAAGGAAATCGAAGCGGCCTGAATCGGTCAAGGGGCGTTCAGGACAGCGCCTTGAATCGCTCCAGCGCACGTTCCCGCGTGGCCTTTAAATCCAGCATCGGTCGCGGATAATCAACCCCGATTTCAATGCCCGCTTCGGCAAGCGTCTCTTCGGGAGCGTCCCATGGCCTGTGCCGGTATTTTGCCGGCAAGCCGGATAATTCGGGACAGTAGCGGGCGATGTACTCCCCATCGGGATCGAATTTCTCGCTCTGTAGCAGCGGGTTGAAAATACGGAAATAGGGCGCCGCGTCCGCGCCGGACCCGGCCACCCACTGCCAGCTTGCGCTATTGCTGGCGAGATCCGCGTCGACCAGGCAATCCCAGAACCAGTCCTCGCCGTGGCGCCAGTGGACCAGCATATTCTTGATCAGGAAGGACGCGACGATCATGCGTACGCGATTGTGCATATACCCTGTTTGCCAGAGTTCACGCATACCCGCGTCGATAATCGGAAAACCTGTTTTTCCACGTTGCCACGCGGTCTGGTCGGCGCGGCTGGTCAGCCACTCGAAGCCATCGAACTTCGCATTGAAGTTGCGCTCGGGCAGGCTCGGGTTGTGATACAGCAGGTGATAGGAAAACTCGCGCCAGCCGAGTTCGCGCAAAAAGTGTCCCGGGTTGTCGCTGCCATCGCGCAAAGCCTCGTGTTCGATGCGATGCCAGACCTGGTGCGGCGATATCTCGCCGAAGTGCAGGTGGGGAGACAGTCTCGAGGTTGCCTGCAACGCGGGGAAGTCGCGACCACGCTTGTAGTCGGCGAGCGCGTTATCGCAAAAGTCGTCCAACGCCTCGGCCGCGCCGGCTTCACCAACCTTCCAGTGGCGCGCCAGCGCTTCGTTCCAATCCTGCTTGGGCAGCAGGTCCAGCGCCTCCAGGTCGCAGGACCCGAGGACATCGCCATCGTAGTAATTCAATCGCGCCGGCGCGCCGATGGGTGAACGCGGCGCCTCGGCCTGCAGGCAGCCTTTCTGGTAAAACGGCGTAAACACGCGGTAGGGTTCCCCGTCCTGTTTGCTCACCGTCCAGGGTTCCCACAGCAGTGACGCATTGAAACTGGCGTGATCGATATCGAGCGAGCCGAGCTCCCGCTTGATGCGCTTGTCGCGCTCGATGCGCCAGGGTTCATAGCAGCGATTCCAGTAGATCGAACCGACCGGCAGGTTTTCGACGAGTTGGTTGATGACGTCGCGCGCATCGCCGACAAACAGCCGCAGCCTGCCGTTCAGCGACGCGTCGAGCTGGCGCAGGGAATGGTGCAGCCAAACGCGACTCGCGGCGCCCATTTTCCAGGCACCCGCGTTGGCGTCGTCGAGAATGTAGATCGGCAGTATGGGCCCGCGCTCGGCGGCGGCGTTCAGCGCCGGGTTGTCGGCGCGGCGCAGGTCCTGGCGGAACCAGACGATGGAAAGGCTCTGGTCGGTCATCGTTTTCTGATCGGGGCTCGACGCGGCGGCGATTACACGGAATTGAGCAGCATCAGCTCATCCGGGTGGGGTTGCATGTAGTAGGAACGCTCGATGTATTCGTTCGGGCATTTGCGAAAATGGTGGCGCAGCAGGGTGATCGGTACGATCAGGGGCAGATAGCCGAGACGATAGTTTTCGATGCTCTCGCTCAGCTCGCGCTTGTCGTCGCTGTCGAGATCCCGTTTCAGGTAGCCGCGGATATGCTCGAGCACATTGACATGATTGGATCGCCTGGCGCTGATTTTCAGGATACGCATCAATTCTTCCAGATAGCGCGGCGCGTAATCTTCGATCGGCTGTTGGTGCGCGCCGGATAGCTCGCGCCCGAGCTTGCGCGCGCTCTCCTGGTGGTGGCTGAATAGAATCAGCTTGTGACGCGCATGAAAATCGGTCAACGCGGCCCAGTCGAGACCGCGCTCGATCATGTCGTGCCAGCGCTTGTAGATGTAGACGCGCTTGATGAAGCTTTCGCGCAGCACCGGATCGCCAAGGCGGCCCTCTTCCTCGACCGGAAGAGTGGGAAAGTTTTTCATCATCGTCGACGTGTAGAGGCCCGCGCCCTTGCGCTGCGCCTGACCGTTCTGGTAGACCCTGACCCGCTCCATGCCGCAGCTCGGCGAATCCTTTTTCACGATGTAACCATAGACTTCGCGATGCCAGGATTGTTGCGCCTGGGCGACATCGATTAGTTGTTGCGTGACGTTCAGCGAATCATCCTTGACGCCGACGACATCGATGCGGCCGTCGATTTCGACCAGGTGAATAGTCGGCCGCGGCACGCCGAGACCGATCGCCATTTCCGGGCAAAAACTGCGGAAGTTGAAGTAGTGGCCCAGCGTGTCGAGAATGTAGCGGTTCTGCTTGTGTCCGCCATCGAAGCGGACCTTTTCACCGATCAGGCAGCTGCTGATGCCAAGCGGAATTTTTTCATGCTGCTGCGCTTCCACGGCACTCAGGAGTCGTTTGACCGGCAGCGGCTCACGCGTAGCTGCGCCGGATCAGCGGGTTGAGCATACGGCTAAACAGGCCGGTGAACTGGATCGGTCCCTCGGTGACCGCGAGACAAATGCACTCCCGATCTCGCGTCGCGACAGGAGTATGCTGGTCGTTGGCATCCTTGACCATGAAGTCGCCCTGGCGATAAACCCCCTGTTCATCGGAAAAACTGCCTTCGAGAATTACCGTGTACTCGTCACCGAGATGGGTATGCGTGGTTGCCGACCCGCCGGGTTTGATTTTCAATAGCTCGACCTTTGCGCCGTTACTGTCTCGGCATAACTGGACGCTGTGAATATCGGGAGATACCCACTTCCATTTGAGTTCGTCGTAACTGCCGGTGATGAACTGGCGCAGGCAGCGCGGGACCGAGGAATCGCTCGCCGGCTCGGCGCGAGCGGGTTCGTCGACGATATCGTCAAGGCGCTCGAGCACGCGCTGCTTCAGGTCTTCCGACGCCGGTGCGGGAGACAATTTTTGCATCAGTTCGCTGCCGACGCGGTTAAGACGGCGCAACTGCGCGCCGCACTGGTCACAGTGCTCCAGGTGTGCAGAGATGCACAGCGCCTGGCTCAGCGGCAGGCTGCCGGCGGAGTAAGATGCGAGTAATTCGTTAGCGGGGTGATTAAGTGTTTTGTCCATGATTTACCTCTCGACCAAAACTTCGAGCTTCTTCAACGCAAGCCGGACACGCGATTTAACGGTGCCCAGCGGTAGTTGGAGCTCGTCACTGGTTTGTTGGTGGCTTTTCCCCTCTAAATATACCTTGGTTAAGATTTCAGCTTGTTCTCTTGGCAGCTCGTCCAGTCCTGCTCTAATACTTTCCGCGGCCCGGTTTTGCTGCACCTGCTGAAACGGGCCGGGATTTTCGTCCTCGATTTCGTTGAACAGGTCGGTCGGGTCGATCTCGGTCACGTAGCGACTGTTGCGGCGCAGATAGTCGATGCGACAGTTCCGCGCCAGAGTGAAGATCCACGTGTTCAGGTTGGCCAGGCGGGCGTTGTACTTATCTGCCTTGAGCCACACCCGGGTCATGACCTCCTGGACGAGTTCGTCGGCGACGAGGTCCGCGCCCGGCTCGCGCGCAAGGCTGTACGCGCGGATGAGGGGCGCGTAGTGATCGAACAGCTCGGCGAAAGCGTCCTTATCCTGGCGTTCGGCAATCCTGGCGATGCATTCGGTCAGGGCCGTTAGCTTGTCTCCGGGCACGCTTTCTTTGGTCATAATAGCCATTTCACTGGATTGTCCTGTAAGGTTGGGCATTATACGCGGTTAGCAAAAAGATGGATCACCAGATTGATCCAATTATTGCCGGGCCGCGTAACAGTGCCATCACCGGCTGCCCCGTCGCAAAACGCTCGAGCTTAGGTAGGGCAGTGATTGAAAGCGAAATGTTGACGCACAGGAGGACTTGAATAGATGAATGCAGCGGGTAACCGGGCGATAGGCTGGGTCGAACAGGGTCTCGTTCCGGATCGGGTGGTGCGCGCCGGCATTCGTCGGTTGTTGCAGCAAAGGTTGCAGGAGATCAATGCGGCCGATTGCGCGGACGCGGCGACCCGGCTCGACGAGTTCGTGCAGATGATGGACGAGTCGCCGGTTGCGCCCATACCGGAAAAGGCCAACGAGCAGCACTACGAACTGCCGGCTGAGTTTTTCATCGAGGTGCTCGGCGAGCAGCGCAAGTACAGCAGCTGTTATTGGGATGCAGGCGACCGAAGCCTCGAGCAGGCCGAAAACTCGGCTTTGCGCATTACTTGCGAACGTGCCGGGATCGCCGACGGTATGAAGGTACTGGAACTCGGTTGCGGTTGGGGCGCACTGACTCTGTGGATTGCTCGGCATTACGCCGACGTGCAGATTACGGCCGTGTCCAACTCGAACGGGCAGCGCGAGCACATCGAGGCCGAGGCCGCGCGTCAGGGACTAGACAACGTGCGCGTCATCACTGCCGATATGAACGATTTTGCCATCGATGCGCGGTTCGACCGTGTCGTATCGCTGGAAATGTTCGAGCACATGCGCAATTACCGGAAATTGTTCGGGCGCGTGCATGGCTGGCTCAAACCGGGCGGGCGCTTCTTCATGCACATATTCTGCCATCGCCTGGTGCCCTACGAGTTTGTCGATCGCGATGCCAGTGACTGGATGAGCCGTTACTTTTTCAGCGGTGGAATTATGCCCAGCGATGCCCTTCCGCTTCGCTTTCAGCAGGATCTGCGGCTTTGCAGGCAGTGGCGCTGGGACGGTCGTCACTACGAAAAAACATTGAATGCCTGGCTCGCGCGCATGGATGAGCGCAAGGGCCGGATAATGCCGATTCTGCAACGGACCTACGGCGCCGATGCGGAAGTCTGGTGGGTGCGCTGGCGCCTGTTTTTCATGGCCTGTGCCGAGTTGTTCGGCTACAGCGACGGTCAGGAATGGTGGGTCAGCCACTATTTGTTCGAGCGTCCGCAGGGTTAGCGGGGGAGCGGGTGAAAATTTTGATCAATATCGTCATCTATCAGGCCTGTTGGTTGGCTTGCATCATCGGCGCGGCCAACGGCCTGCCGCTGACCGGCGTCGTTGCCGCGGCGCTGGCCGTGGCCTATCACCTCTACAGCGCGGACAGGCCGGGACCAGAAGTGGTATTGATCCTGATCGCCGCGGTGATCGGTGGCGTCTGGGACAGCCTGCTGGTTGCGGCGGGGTGGCTCGTCTACCCGAACGGCATTTTGATCGACGGTACCGCGCCCTACTGGATTGTCGCGCTCTGGATCGGTTTCGCGACCACGTTCAACGTGAGCCTGCGCTGGTTCAAGCAACACCTCGTGCTGGCCTCCGTGTTCGGCGCGATCGGCGGACCGCTCGCGTTTCTCGCCGGAGAACGTCTCGACGGGGTGGTGTTCGGCAGCTACACGGCGGGTCTGACCGCGCTCGCGCTTGGCTGGGCCGTGCTGATGCCGCTGATGATGTTAATTTCCAATCGCTGGAACGGGTTCGATTCGGCGGAAGCGCCGCGTGCCGTTGCGGCCGCAATCGATTGATAGAGGTCATTATGTTTTACCTGGATAGCTACTTGACCGGCCTGGCGGTGTTGCTTGCCGCCGGTGTGCTGGTATGGCTTATTAGCCTCGTGCGGCGGGACGTCAGTATCGTCGATAGCCTGTGGCCGGCGATGTTCGTTTTCGCCGCGGTGACGTATTACCTGACGCTACCGCAGGTGGGGCCGCGGGCGCAGATCGTGCTGGTCCTGATAACGGTCGCTTCGCTGCGCCTGTTTACGCATATTACCTGGCGCAACTGGGGCGAGGAGGAAGACCGCCGTTACCAGAAGATCCGCGAGAATAACGAACCGAATTTCGCCCTGAAGAGTCTCTATATCGTGTTCGGCCTGCAGGCCCTGATTGCCTGGGTCGTATCGCTGCCGCTGCTGGCGGCCAGCGCGGGACAGGCGCCGCTTGGGTTGATCGATTATATCGGCATCGCGCTGTGGTTCGTGGGTTTCGTTTTCGAAGCAGGCGGCGATTACCAGCTCAGTCGTTTCAAGGCGGATCCGGGCAACAAGGGCAAGGTGCTCGATAGTGGATTGTGGCGCTACTCCCGCCATCCTAACTACTTCGGCAACGCGGCGATCTGGTGGGGTTTCGGCCTGATCGCGCTCGGCGCGGGCGCCTGGTGGGCACTGGTTTCGCCCGTGGTCATGACTTTTCTGCTGCTTAAGGTGTCCGGCGTTTCGCTGCTCGAAGCAGACATCGGCGACCGCCGGCCTGCCTATGCCGACTACGTCGAGCGGACCAGCGCGTTTATCCCGTTGCCGCCGAAGAAAAGCAGCACCGCGGCGCAACGGAGCTAAGGTGATGCAATTCAAGCCTTCACTGCTCCGTATCGCGGCCGCGTGTTTTGCGGTAACGCTCGTATTTGCCGGGCAGGCCCAGGCGTCTGCAACCAGCAGCAAAGAGTTCCGCTTTCGTGTGTTGCTCAACGATGACGAGATCGGGACGCACAATTTTCGCGTCAGTCGCGAGGCGGGTGACGAAATCGTCGAGATCGACGCTGACTTCAGGGTGACTTTCCTTGGCATTACGGTTTATTCCTACGACCACGCAAATCGCGAACGCTGGCGCAACGGCTGTCTCGACCAGATCGATTCGCGCACCGACGACAATGGCGACAAGTTCGCGGTGGACGGCAAAGACCGGGGCGAGGACTTCGAGGTTTCGACTCAGGACGGCCAGCGGCAACTCGATGCAAACTGCGTGATGACCTTTGCCTATTGGAATCGAGATTACCTCAGCCAGACGCGTTTGTTGAATTCGCAAAACGGAGAGTTTCTCGAGATAGAGGTCGAAGCAGGAGGCCTGGAGCGCCTGCGTTTCGACGAGCAGCAGGTTGCTACCGAGCGCTACCGCTTGCGCAATCGCGAGCGCGGTATCGATATCACCGTCTGGTATGCCGCGGACACCGGCAGGTGGCTATGCCTGGAATCGCGGGTCGACGGCAGGGTTATTCGTTATTTGCCCGAAGGGGTTGCCACGATGGCGCGTCTCGATCAACCCGTCGCGGAGAAATTGGCTCCGCGTGACATGGTCGATCCCTGATATGTCCCGGATACGCCTGGTCGGAGCTGCCCTCGTCGGCCTGTTGACGCTCGGTGCCTGCGCATCGACCCAGCCGATCCGCACCGTCGATTACGTGGATCTCGAGCGGTTCATGGGCGACTGGTACGTCATCGCCAACATACCGACCTTCGTCGAAGAGGGTGCGCATAACGCGGTAGAATCCTATCGTCTCGAAGATGACGGTACGATCGCCACTACGTTTACTTTCCGTGACGGTGACTTTGACGGCGAGCTCAAACGCTATAACCCGCGTGGCTTCGTGCGCGACGATCCTTCCAACGCGGTCTGGGGTATGCAGTTCATCTGGCCGTTCAAGGCCGAGTACCGCATCATTTACCTGAGCGATGATTACGCGCGCACGATTATTGGCCGCAGTGCGCGCGATTACGTATGGATCATGGCGAGGACCCCCCAAATCGAAACCGCCGAGTACGACGCGATGCTGAAACTGCTTGGCGAGGTCGGCTACGATGTCTCGCAGGTGCAAAAAGTGCCGCAGCGCTGGTAGCGGCGACTGATCCAGCGATGTCATGGGTTCGTATAACAGGTCCGAAAGCCAAAGCATGAGAGTAATCTGATATGCAGTCAACCCCGGCCCTTGTTGATCGTTTCAAGGAGTTTTTCAGAATCCCGCGGCACGCCGATCCGAGCCGCTTGCGCGAGCTTTACTCGGATCGAATCGTGTTCCGCGACCCGGCGCGGGAGATTCGCGGCCTGGTGGAGCTCGAGGATTATTTTGCTCGCCTGCGCGACGACCTGGGCGACGGGCGCTTCGAATACCTCGATGAACTGGCGCTGGGCAATACGGTTTATCTCAAGTGGAACCTGCATTTCAGGCATCCGCACGCGGGCGGGCGGGCAATCAGTCTGCGCGGTGTCAGTCATTTGCAGGGTCGTGACAAGATCGAGTTCCACGAAGACTTGTATGATCTTGCCGCAATGCGCTATGACCAACTGCCCCGGCTGGGCCGGTTCGCGCGTTGGCTCAATCTGAACCGGGCGAGTTAGGGCAGTGGACCGAGCGAGCACCGCGGCCGGATGCAATTCGCGGATTACCTGTGATAAGCTCGGCAGGTTGTCGCCGAGAAAAAAAGGGCTATGCGCGGCAACAGCGTGGCCGGAGCCGATCCGGTTCGCGCCCAGGAATAATCAACAACAAGACCAGAGCGCCCAAGGGTTCGGCCAATGAGGATTGCAATTGTCGGGACCGGTATATCCGGTTTGAGCGCCGCGTATTACCTGCGCGACGGGCACGATGTTGCAATTTTTGAGTCGGCCGAGCGCATCGGCGGGCACACCGCGACGATCGATGTGGAGCTGGCGGGACGCGAGTACGCGATCGACACCGGCTTTATCGTTTACAACGACTGGACCTACCCCAATTTCATCGAGCTGCTGGAAGAACTCGGCGTCGAGACGCAGCCGACCGAGATGAGTTTCAGCGTGCGCTGCGACGCCAGCGGGCTCGAGTATGGCGGGAACAATCTGAACACGCTTTTCGCGCAGCGCCGTAACCTGCTGCGGCCCTCTTTCCACGGTATGTTACGCGAC
This sequence comes from Gammaproteobacteria bacterium, assembly GCA_041564355.1. Classification (GTDB taxonomy): domain Bacteria; phylum Pseudomonadota; class Gammaproteobacteria. The sequence goes on from JBFGQE010000001.1 coordinate 16,320, forward strand.
ATTTTGCGGTTCAACCGCGAAGCCGTAAGCGATCTCGAAAGGGGGGAGATTGCGGCCGACGTCACGCTGGGAGAGTATCTCGAGATGAACGGCTATGGCGAGGCATTTCGCTACCAGTATCTGCTGCCGATGGGTTGCGCGATCTGGTCGGCGTCGACCCGCCGGATGATCGATTTTCCGCTATTGTTCTTTACCCGTTTTTTCAAGAACCATGGCTTGCTGAGCGTAAATGACCGTCCGCAATGGCATGTCATCAAGGGCGGCTCGCGCTGTTACCTCGAGCCGCTGACCCGGGACTTCAGCGACGCGATCCGCCTCAATGCCAAGATCGATTCGATTCGGCGCCGCGGGGACGGGGTTGATCTGCACTTGGCCGATGGCCGTGTCGAGGCTTTCGACCAGGTCGTTCTGGCCTGTCACAGCGACCAGGCGCTGGCCCTGCTCGATGACGCGACCCTGGCGGAACGCGCTGCGCTGGCCGCGATTCCCTACCAGGCCAACGAGGTCGTGCTGCACACCGATACCAACCTGCTGCCCCGAAGCCGGCGTGCCTGGTCCAGCTGGAATTACTGGCTGCGCGAGCGCTACCAGCAGCGAGCCGTATTGACCTACAACATGAATATCCTGCAGGGCCTCGACGCGGAGCCGACCTTTTGCGTAACGCTGAATGCCACCGAGAGCATCGCGCCGCGGCGGATCATTCAGAAGTTCGAGTACAGCCACCCGGTATTTTCGCTCGAGGGCATCGATGCGGCGCAACGCATTCGTAAATTTAACGGCCTGAACCGGACCTGGTTCGCCGGCGCCTGGCTGGGCAACGGATTTCATGAAGACGGAGTGCGCAGCGCGCGCGAGGTAGCCGATGCAATCGGCCGGTCGAGCGCATCGACGCAAGACCGTGCGCATGCCGCTAAGGTGGCGGGCAGCAGCTATGCATAGCGCGATATACAAAGGCTATTTGCGCCACCGTCGCTATCAGCCGACGGCGCATCGATTCTGTTACCGCGTGTTCATGATGTACCTGGATCTGGACGAACTGGAAAGCGTGCTGCAGACCTCGCGCTGGTGGTCGCGAAAGTCGTGGCGGCCGGCGCGCTTTGTGCGCGAGGATTTTCTTGGTGATCCCCGATTGCCGCTGGCCGATGCGGTTCGAAAACGGATTTTCGAGGAGACCGGGCGTGAGCACCGCGGGCCGGTTCGACTGCTCGCAAACCTGAGATACTTCGGCTACAGCATCAACCCGATCAGTGTTTATTACTGTTTCGACGACGCGGAGAAGCTGCAGTTTATCGTCAGCGAAGTGACCAATACGCCCTGGGGAGAGCGCCAGAGCTACGTCCTCGAATGTGATCCGGAACGGGCAACTCAGCGTATCGGATTTCAGAAATTGATGCACGTATCGCCTTTCAACCCGATGAACATGAATTACCAGTGGCGCTGTAACTGCCCGGGGAAGGTTCTCAGCCTGAACCTGGATGCCGAGATCGAGGGCGAGACGCACGTGGATGCGACGTTGGCATTGAAGCGCCACGAGATCGACGCGCAAAGCATGGCCGGCGTATTGCTGCAATATCCCTGGATGACGGCGAAAGTCGCGTTCACAATCTACTGGCAGGCGTTGAAGATATGGGTCAAGAGAAACCCGTTCTACGACCATCCCCGGTTCGGCAAACAGGCGCCGCTGGAACAATCGACCATTACCAGACTGAAGACAAAAGCATGAGTTACGTAAATCATTCCGCGGTCGCTACCGCGTCCAAGCCGGGGCTCGTCGAGAGCTTTGCCAAACAGCAATTACTCAAGCGCCTGCGGGAAATGCCGCGCGGCCAGCTGGTGATCGAGGACGGTGGCGAAAGGCACGTTTTCGGCAAGCCCGACAGCGATTTGCCGATCCGCGCCAAGATGGTCTTTCTCGACAGCAGCGCCTACAAGGATATCGCGTTCGGCGGATCGATCGGCGGCGCCGAGGCGTATATGCTGGGCAAGTGGACGACGCCCAACCTGCTCGACCTGACCCGATTGATGTCGGGCAATATCGATTTTCTCAACCAGATGGACGATGATAAGCCGCTGGTGCACCGTGCCGCGGACAAGGTATTTCACTGGTTCAATCGCAACACGCAGAAGAAGGCGCGGCAAAACATTTCTCATCACTACGATCTGAGCAACGAATTCTTCGAGCTGTTCCTCGACCCGGAAATGATGTATTCGGCTGCGATCTTCCCGCGCGCGGACGCGGACCTCGACGAGGCCGCGGTGCACAAGCTGGACGTGATTTGTCAGAAGCTCGAGCTGAGGCCCGACGAGCACCTGCTCGAAATCGGCACCGGCTGGGGTGGTCTCGCGATTCACGCGGCAAGGCACTACGGTTGCCGCGTCACGACCACGACGATTTCACGTGAGCAATACGCGGCCGCGGTAGAGCGCGTGCGCAAGGCCGGCCTGGAAGGGCGGGTTACCGTGCTGTTCGAAGATTATCGCAACCTGCGGGGTCGTTTCGATAAGCTGGTCTCGGTGGAAAAGATCGAGGCCGTCGGCCACCAGTACTACCCCCAGTACTTTGCAGGCTGCGCGTCATTGCTCAAGGAAAACGGGCTGATGTTGTTGCAGGCGATTACGATCCCTGACCAGCGCTACCAGTACGCGCAAAAATCAGTCGATTTTATCCAACGCTATATCTTCCCGGGCGGATCGCTGCCCAGTCACGAGGCGATTATCACTTCGGTGAAAAAGAACACCGATATGCTGATGGTCGGCATGTAGGAAATCGGCATGGATTATGCGAAAACGCTGGACTGCTGGCGACAGCGGTTCGTGAGCCGGCTCGATCAGGTGCGCGCGCTCGGTTTCGACGACTACTTCATCCGCATGTGGAACTACTACCTGTGTTATTGCCAGGGCGGTTTCGAAGAACGGATTATCGGTACCTCGCAAATTCTGCTGGCGAAACCCGGCTGGCGCCCGGCCCGGCCCTAGCGCGGCGGCAGGCCCGTGTGCTGGGTCAGCATCCGGCCTTTCTTCAGTCTCGATTTCTGCTTCGCCGAACTATTCTTGCGGCGCGGGCTCTTGTAGGCGTCGGTATTGCGCGGTTGGTGGGCAGGAACGAGCTGGCGCTTGCCGTTACCGATCAGGTCCTCGCGCCCCATGCGCCTGAGCGCGTCGCGCAGCAGCGGCCAGTTGGCGGGATCGTGGTAGCGCAAGAATGCCTTGTGCAGCCGGCGCTGCTTCTCGCCCTTTGCGGTCGTTACTTCCTCGCTCTCGCGACGCACTCGCCGCAGCGGATTTTTGCCGCTGTGGTACATGGCGGTCGCGGTCGCCATCGGCGACGGATAAAAATTTTGCACCTGGTCGGCGCGAAATCCGTTGCGCTTCAACCATAGCGCGAGGTTCATCATGTCTTCATCGGTGGTGCCCGGGTGCGCGGCGATGAAATACGGGATCAGGTACTGCTCCTTGCCCGCCTTGCGCGAATACTTTTCAAACAGTGCCTTGAAACGGTCATAACTGCCCATGCCCGGTTTCATCATCTTCGACAGCGGGCCCCGCTCGGTATGCTCCGGAGCGATCTTGAGGTAGCCACCGACATGATGGCTGACCAGCTCCTCGACGTAGGCCGGCGATTCGACGGCCAGGTCGTAGCGCAGGCCGGAACTGATCAGAACCTTCTTTACCCCATCGACCTCGCGCGCGGCGCGATACAGCTCGACCAGTGACGAATGATCGGTGTTCAGGTTTTCGCAGATTCCGGGATACACGCAGGACGGCCGACGGCAGGCGGTTTCGATCGCCTTCGATCTGCAGGCAAGCCGGTACATGTTCGCGGTCGGTCCGCCGAGATCCGAAATCACGCCGGTAAATCCCGGCACGCGGTCGCGAATTTGTTCGATCTCGCGCAAAATCGACTCGCGCGAGCGATTCTGGATGATGCGGCCCTCGTGCTCGGTGATCGAGCAAAACGTACAGCCGCCGAAGCAACCGCGCATGATGTTCACCGAAAAGCGGATCATTTCGTAGGCCGGTATGCGCGCTCCGCGGTAAGCCGGATGCGGCACGCGCGCGTAATCGAGGCCGAACACGTAATCCATTTCTTCGGTCGACAGCGGGATCGGCGGCGGGTTGAACCAGACCTTGCGCCCACCCTGGTTTTGCACCAGCGCGCGTGCGTTGCCGGGGTTCGTCTCCAGGTGAAGCACGCGGCTGGCGTGAGCGTAAAGCACCGGATCGCGGCTGACGTCGTTGAACGACGGTAACCGCACCACGGTATGCAGGCGCTGTTCGAGCTTGTGCAACACGGTCGCGAGCTTGCCGTCGAGCCGCGGTTCGGGCTCCGGCGCGCGATCGCTGTCAGGGCTCGCGTCGCAAACCGTTTCGTCGATGACCTGGTACGGGTTCAGCGTCTGCTCCACTCGACCCGGCTTGTCGACGTTGGTCGAATCGATGACACGCCAATCGGTCGGCAGATCGTCGACGAAGAACGCGCTGCCGCGCAGGTCGGTGATCGTGTCGATCGCGTCGCCGCGCGCGAGACGATGCGCAATTTCGACGATGGCGCGCTCGGCGTTGCCGTAGAGCAGCAGGTCGGCCTTGGCGTCGGCGAGAATCGAGTGACGCACCTTGTCCTGCCAGTAATCGTAATGCGCGATGCGGCGCAACGACGCCTCGATGCCGCCGATCACGATCGGCGTATCGCGGTAAGCCTCGCGGCAGCGCTGGGCGTAAACGATCGAGCATCGATCCGGGCGCCTGCCGCCGATATCGTCGGGCGAGTAAGCGTCGTCGTTGCGAATCTTGCGATCCGCGGTATAGCGGTTGATCATCGAATCCATATTGCCCGCGGTCACGCCGAAAAACAGGTTGGGCTGGCCGAGCTCGCGAAACGCATCGGCCGAGTGCCAGTCCGGTTGCGCGATGATGCCGACCCGAAATCCCTGCGCCTCGAGCAGGCGCCCGATCACGGCCATACCGAAACTGGGATGGTCGACATAGGCGTCGCCGGTGACGATGATCACGTCGCAGGAATCCCAGCCGAGCTGGTCCATCTCCGCGCGTGACATCGGCAGATACGGGGCCGTGCCAAAACACTCTGCCCAGTACTGCGGGTACTGGTTCAGGGGGCGGGCGCTGGAGGAAAGTTCGATTTGCATGGGGCGATCCGGAGCTGGGGGCGCGATTCTACCTGAAAAACCGGCCGGTTTCAGGCAAATCGGGCGTCAGCGCGGCGATCTGGATCGCGCGCTCGCCCACAGGTCGAGGCGATCGCGCAGGCGGTAATACGCAAGCCCCGCGCGCACGTACTGCCGGCGCAGGAAGGCAAGCGGAAAGCGCGGTGAGCGCCCGCGCATGATCGCGGGTAGCTGCGGCGGCAGCAGTTCTCGCTCGCCGGGCAGGGCGGCGAGCCAGCGCGCGAGCTCGCGCCCGGTCCAGGTCGCGGTGCTGACGCCGGTGCCGTGGTAGCCGTAGCCGAAATAAACCGACGGATCTTCGCGCATGCGTCCGATCGACGGCCGCAGGCCGAGACCGAAGCAAACCAGCCCGCGCCATTGGTGGGTGAACCCGAGGTCGGCGAACTGCGGCCACAGGCGCGCGATTTCGCGTTTCATGAAGGCGAAGGTTTTCTCGGCGCCGGCCGGAGCGCCGACCGTGTCGCCGCGCGCGCCGAGCATCAGACGCCCGTCGCTGAGCACGCGGTAGTAGTAATAAATGTGCTTGCTGTTGACGATCGGGTTTTCGCTAAACCAGTGGCGCCGGCGCAGCTCGTCGGCGCTCATCGGCTCGGTCACGACGATTGCGCTTTGCACCGGCAGGGGACGTTCGGCAATGCCGCGATGCAGGTATTCGGGCATGAAACCGTTGCCGGTCAAGATAACCTGGCGCGCGCGCAGGCTGCCGTTCTCAGTCTCGAGATGGTGTGCGCCGTCTTGCTTGCGCCAGTGCAGCACGCGACTGTGCGGGTGGATGGTCGCGCCACGACGCTCCGCGGCGAGCGCCAGACCGCGCGCGTAGCGCAGCGGGTGCAGGCCGAAGGTGGGCCTGATGCGCATCGCGCCGTAGCGGTGCAGCGGCGAGTCGTAACCGATTTCGCGAAACTCGTCCGCGGTGAACATTTCGATATCGAAGCCGAACAGCGCGCGGCGGAACTCGGCGTCGGCTTCGAGCGCGGCGAAATGGCGCGGATTTTCGGCGACGATGAATTCGCCATCGCCCTGCGGCAGGAAATCGATTTGCTCGGATTCGCCGAGTTCGCGCACGAGTTCTACCGCGGCGGCGGTGCAGCGATGAAAATGTTTCGTTTGCTCGATGCCGTAACGTCGAATCTGGGTTTTCAGCGACAGCTTGGTCGAGCCCATCGAGCAAAAGCCGCCGTTGCGCCCGGACGCCCCCCAGCCGATGTGGCCGGCTTCGAGCACGCGTACGTCGATGCCGAAATCGCGCGCCAGGTGCAGCGCCGCCGACAGGCCGGTATAGCCGCCACCGATGATTGCGACGTCGCAGCTCTGCTTGCCCGCGAGCGGTTCGCCGGCCAGCGGGATATCGCCCGCGGTTGCTTCCCAATAGGAAGGCTGGGGCTGGTCGAACTGGTACAGGCTGGAATGAAACAATGTTTGCATAGGCTGGAAATCGAGGTTGAACCGGGTAGTCGCGATGCTGGCCGCGGTGCGCGTTCGCAGTATAGAGTCAGTTCGCAGTCGTGGAAAGCGGCGCCGGACCCAATAATTTCAGGCGCAACTTCGGCGAGTGCGCAGCGCAGGACGCCGGCCAACTGATCCAACCCGGCAGCTAATCCAGTTTCCGGTCGTCGGCCGGCTCCTCGACGGCCGCGCGCTGCTCGCGTATTTCACGGGTGCGGTACATCCGCTCGATAAATCGCTCCCAGCGGCGCTCGATCTTGCGCCGCACCAGCCACGGAAATCGATTGGGCCAGTCGACCACGACCGTGTCGCCAAGGCCATCGATCACGACCAGGCGGCCCTCGCTGAACGAGCGTCGCTGGAACAGCAGCGCGCCGATGGTCAGGTCGTGATTGAAAATAATCAGGTGTTCGAGCAGCGCCTGCTTCAATTCGATCAGGTATGACTCGAATTCCTCGATGGGTATTCCGTCGGCCAGCAAGGCGTTGAGCTGCCGCGATATCTGCCCGTCGTAATCGCGTATCAGGTCGACCACGATACCGCGACCGAGGTTGGTGTCGCACTGGCCGTAATAACGCGGTAACGGCGCGCCGTCCGGGAAGCCCCGGCGCTGCAGGCGCTCGTAAAACGCGATTTCGCGGCGCGTCTGTTTGCTGATCTCGCCGGTGGGGATCTTGATCGCCCTGGTCGGGTCTTCCGGATGCACGTAGCAAGCGCGCTCCCTGCCCTGGCCAATCGGTGCCGAGTTGATTTGCAACATCGTGGTTTAGTCGAAAACTTTCGCCAGTGAATCGAGAATGCGGCGCAGAATAACACGAAGCGCCTCGGCCCTGTCCCCGGCGTAGTGCCAGGGCGCCTGTTCGAGCATGTAATTGCACTGCGCGAGTTCCATCTGGATCGCGTGTATATCCTGCTCCGGCTGACCATAATGGCGCGTGGTCCAGCCGCCCTTGAAACGCCCGTCGACCACATAGCGGTAGGCGTCCGCCGAGGCGCAGACCTGTTCCACCGCGTTTACGGCGGCGGGTGCGCAGCTCGCGCCGCTGTGACTGCCGATATTGAAGTCGGGTAGCTGACCCGAGAACAGGAAGGGAATACGCGAGCGAATCGAATGGCAGTCGTAGAGTATCGCGTAGCCGTGGCGCTGCGAGATCCGCTCGAGTTGCTTGCGAATCGCGTCGTGGTAAGGGCGGTGGTAACGTTTCCGGCGATCGGCGACTTCATCGGCCGACGGCTCCTGACCGTCGAGATAGATCGCGCTGCCGTCGAAAGTCGTCGTCGGGCACAGGCTGGTCGTGTTTTGTCCCGGGTATAGCGAATGGTCGGCGGGATCGCGATTCGCGTCGATCACGTAGCGATGAATCGGAGTACTGATCACGGTCGCATCGTCGCGCAGGCCGTCGTAAAGGCGCGTGATATGCCAGTCGGTATCGGCCATGGCCTGTCCCAGCGGATTCAGCCGGGCGAATATTTTTTTCGGGATCTCGGTACCGCCGTGCGGCTGCGCCAGCAGCAGCGGGCCCTTGCCGACTTTTACTTTCGGTTTCATCCGGCCAGTCGGGGTAACAGGTCTTCCGCGTCGAGCGCGTCCAGGATATCGCGCTCCGCGACCAGCCGGGTGACGGCGGCGATATCGTCGGCAAGATAGCGGTCTTCGTCCAGGCGCGGTACCTCGCGGCGCACGCGCTGCATTACGCGGATCAGTTGCGGACTGGTCTCGATCGGTGCGCGGAACTCGACGCCCTGGATGCCAATCAGTAATTCGATCGCGATAATGCCGGCCAGGTTGCGGTTCATGTCGAGCAGTCGACGCGCGGCGTGGCAGGCCATCGACACGTGATCTTCCTGGTTCGCGCTGGTCGGCGTCGAATCCACCGAGCAGGGCATCGCGCGCTGCTTGTTCTCCGCCATCAGCGCAGCCGAGGTCACCTCGGCAATCATGAATCCGGAATTGAGCCCCGGGTCGGGCGAGAGAAACGCGGGCAAGCCGAAATTTTGCGCCGGGTCGACCGTGACCGCAATGCGTCTTTCGCTGATCGAGCCGATCTCGGCGATCGCCAGCGCGCACTGGTCGGCGGCGAACGCAACCGCTTCGGCATGGAAGTTTCCGCCCGACAGGATCGAGCCGTCCTCGACCACGACAATCGGGTTGTCGGTGACCGCGTTCGCCTCGATTTCGAGCGTGCGCGCGACCTGGCGAAACTGGTCGAGGCAGGCGCCGATAACCTGCGGTTGGCAGCGAATGCTGTAAGGATCCTGTACGCGTTCGTCGCCTTCACGGTGCGACTCCCGAATCGCCGAACCTTCGAGCAGGCCGCGCAGGCAATGCGCGGCATCGATCTGACCCGGCAGGCCGCGCAGCGCGTGTATCTCGGCGCGAAACGGAGCGGTCGAATCCATCAGCGCGTCGGTCGCCAGAGCGCCCGAAACCAGCGCGGTTTGCGCCAGATTCCAGCTGTCGAACAACGCGGCGAGCGCCAGCGCGGTCGATACCTGGGTGCCGTTGATCAGTCCGAGTCCCTCCTTCGGCCCGAGCTGCAGCGGTTGCAGCCGCGCGCGCCGCAGCGCGTCGGCCGCGGGCAGGCGTTCACCTTCGAAATCGATATAACCCTCGCCGATCAGCGCCGCCGCGAGGTGCGCCAACGGGGCCAGATCACCGGATGCACCGACCGAGCCCTGGGACGGCAAGACCGGGACCAGGTCCAGTTCGAGAAAGCTCTCGAGACGCTTGATCACGTCCCAGCGCACGCCCGACGCGCCACGTCCGAGTGACAGGATTTTCAGCGCGATGACGAGGCGCACGATGGACCGGTCCAGCGCGTCGCCGACGCCGCAACAGTGCGATAGCACGAGGTTGCGCTGTAATTGCGTGGTCTGCTCGGCCGGGATGCGCTGGTTCGCCAGTTTGCCGAAGCCGGTATTGATACCGTACACGGCGGCCTTGCCGGTGGCGGCGCGGGCGACGATTTCCGCCGCCGCGTCGACATGCGGCTTGCAGGCACCGTCGATTTGCACGCTGAGGTGCTCGCGGTAGATCCGGCGCAGGTCATCGAGACCGGTATTGCCGGGGCTGAGCGATAATGCCCGCGTCATGGCGCGCCCTCTCGTTTTGCCAGGCGGTCGAGCGTATCGCGGTATTCGCGCGCGATTCGCTCCTCGTCGGCGTGATGCCCGTTATCGATCACCTTTTTACCACCGATGTAGACATCGCGCACGAGCCTTTCATTGCCGGAAAAAATCCAGCTGTCGACGAGATCGTCACCCTGGCGGCGGTAAAGACGCGGATGGGTGTCGTCGAGAACCATAAAATCGGCGCGGTAACCCGGTTCGATGCGTCCGCTGTTGCGCCCGCAGGCGAGCGCGCCGCCGGCCAGCGCGCCGTCGAGCAGGCGTCGCCCGGTATTCGGGGTCGCCGCGGAGGCGAGCAGATTACGTCGCCGCTGGCGCAGGCGCATAGCGTATTCCAGCCAGCGCAGTTCCTCGACCGGGTCGATCGAGATGTGGCTGTCCGAACCGATCGCCCAGGCGCCGTCGGCCGCGATATATTCAGGCGCGTTGAACAGCCCGTCGCCGAGATTGGCCTCGGTGGTCGGGCAAAGCCCGGCGACACAGCCGGTTTGCGCCATGCGCAGGGTTTCGGCCGCGTCCATGTGGGTCGCGTGGATCAGGCACCAGCGTGAATCGACGGCGAAGTGATCGAGCAACCAGGCCACCGGGCGCTGGCCGCTCCAGGCGAGGCACTCGTCGACCTCACGGGTTTGCTCGGCAATATGAATATGCACCGCGGCGAGATTGTCGAGCGACGCCATCACTTCACCCAGCAGCGATTCATCGACCGCGCGCAGCGAATGCGGCGCAATGCCGACCGAAGCGTTTGCATCGTCGCGCAGTGCGGACTGGAGCGTGTTGACGATTTCGCAAAAGCCGTCGGCATCGTTGAGAAAGCGTTTTTGCCCATCGACCGGGTCGGCGCCGCCGAACCCGCCGTAACGGTACAGCACCGGCAGGGCGGTAAAGCCGATACCGGTCACACGCGCGGCCTCGGCGCACTGCAGGGTCATCTCGGCGCGGTTCGCGTAGGGCTTGCCGTCGACATCGTGATGCAGGTACTGGAACTCGCCGACGCAGGCATAACCGGCTTTCAGCATCTCGACGTAAAGCTGCGCCGCGATGTGACGCAGGTCGTCGGGCCGAATGCGCTCGAGGTAGTAATACATGATCTTGCGCCAGGTCCAGAAGCTGTCCGTGGCCGCCTCGCCGCTCGACCCGGCGCGTTCACCCAGACCGGACATCGCGCGCTGGTGGGCATGCGAGTGGACGTTGGGCATCGCCGGCAGCAGGATTGAGGCGCGTTCGCCGTCCCGGTAGGGCGTATCGGTGGCGATGGATTCAATGTTGCCAGTCGCGTCGACACCTATTTCGACCGAATCGTGCCAGCCGTCGGCGAGCAGCGCCGCCTTTGCCCAAAGCCTGTTGTGCATACCCGTGTTCCGTGTATCGCTATTGCGTTTATAGCAAAATCAGCGTAGCATACTTGTCTATACAAGTATAGCTATCACGCGTTCAATGTCGCAAACCCTGTTTACCAACGCTACCCTCGCCTGCATCGATGGCGAATACGGTTATGGCCTGCGCGAAGACGCCGCTTTGCTGGTCAAGGACGGCCTAATCGCCTGGCTCGGACCGATGCGGGAACGCCCGCGGGTGCGCGGCGCGGAGCGTATCGATTGTGGTCAACGCCTGGTGACACCCGGCCTGATCGATTGCCATACCCATCTGGTTTATGGCGGTGACCGCGCCGCCGAGTTCGAACAGCGGCTCGATGGCCTGAGTTACGCCGAGATCGCGGCCAACGGCGGCGGCATCGTATCCACCGTGAACGCGACACGCAACGCGAGCGAGGCGGCGCTTTACGCGCAATCCCTGCCGCGTATCGAGCCGTTACTGAGCGAGGGCGTCACCACGCTGGAAATCAAGTCCGGCTACGGTCTCGACAGCGACAACGAAATCAAGATGCTGCGCGTCGCGCGCGAGCTCGGCGAACGGCTGGACATCCGCGTGCAGAAAACCTTTCTCGGCGCGCACGCGCTGCCGCCCGAGTACCAGGGTCGCGCGGACGATTACATCGATCTCGTCTGCGACGAAATGCTGCCGCGGGCGCTGGCCGAGGGCGTGGTCGATGCGGTCGACGTATTCATCGAGTCGATCGCTTTCAGTCTCGCGCAGGGACGCCGGGTGCTCGAGCGCGCGCGAGAACTGGGCTTGCCATGCAAAGCGCATGTCGAACAGCTCAGCGACCAGGGTAGCGCGGTCATGGCCGCGAGTCTCGGCGCGCTGTCGGTTGATCACCTCGAGTATTTGAACCGGGACGACGCCGATCGGATCGCGCAGCACGATTGCGTTGCGGTATTGCTGCCCGGCGCGTTTTACGTGCTGCGCGAGACGCAACTGCCGCCGATCGATCAGCTGCGCGTACATCACGTGCCGATCGCGATCGCCACCGACGCCAACCCGGGCAGTTCGCCGGTGCATTCAATCCTGCTAATCATGAACATGGCCTGCACGTTGTTCCGCATGACCCCGGCCGAAGCCCTGCGCGGGGTCACGCTGCACGCGGCCAAAGCGCTCGGCCTGGCCGATGAAATCGGTTCTCTCGAAGTCGGCAAGCGCGCCGATATCGTGCTCTGGGATGTCGACAAGCCCTCGATGCTGAGTTACCGGATCGGCGTAAATCCCTGCGCCGCGGTGATGCAGGGCGGCCGCTGGCGTAACGGCGAGGCGCCCCGATGAGTGCGATTCTCGACAGTTTCGACGACATCAGCAGGGCCGCGCCGGAGCCGATCTACCAGCAGATCAAGACCCTGATTGCGCGGCGCATTGCCAGCGGTGAATGGACTGCGGGGCAAAAGTTGCCGTCGGAAAACGAGCTCGTCGCCGCGCTCGGCGTCAGTCGCATGACGATCAACCGCGCGTTGCGTGAACTGACCCAGCAGGGCCTGATCCGGCGCGTGCACGGAATCGGATCTTTCGTCGCCGAAACCCCGCGCCACGCGAGCCTGATCGAACTGCAGGATATCGCGCTCGAGATCGGACGGGTTGGCAGGCATCACAGCTCGCGCGTGCTCGCGCTGGAGACGCTTACGCCGTCAGCGGCGGTTGCGCTGCAGATGGAGCTCGACGCGGGGGTACCGCTTTACCACCTGCGCGCGGTGCATTACCAGGACGAGCAGCCGATACAGCTCGAATCGCGGTACGTGAACCCCCGCCTGATGCCTGAATTCATCGACCAGGATTTCACCCGGATTACCGCGACGGCTTACCTGCTCGAGCAGTTCAAGCCGGACGAAATGGAGCACCGGGTGCGGGCGATCCTGCCGGACGTCTCCACCGCCGAACTGCTGTCGCTGCCACTCGAGTCACCCTGCCTGCAGTTAACCCGTCGCACCTGGAAAGACAACCAGGTTGTCACCTACGTGACGCTGACCTATCCCGGAGACCGCTACGAACTCGGCGCGCGTTACGCGACCCATGAATATCAACCGCGCTGAGCGCAACCGATGAGGACAAGACCATGCCTTTAGACCGAACCGACAACAGCCGCAAGATCCGCGCGCCGCGCGGCAGCGAACTGACCTGCAAGAGCTGGCTCAGCGAAGTCCCGTACCGCATGATCCAGAACAATCTCGATCCCGAGGTGGCCGAGAAACCGGAACAGCTGATCGTTTACGGCGGCATCGGCCGCGCCGCGCGCAACTGGGAATGCTACGACAAGATTCTCGAATGCCTGCGTGAACTCGAAGACGACGAAAGCCTGCTGGTGCAGTCGGGCAAGCCGGTCGGCGTGTTCAAGACCCACGTCGACGCGCCGCGCGTGTTGATCGCGAACTCGAACCTGGTGCCGGCCTGGGCCAACTGGGAGCACTTCAACGAGCTCGACCGCAAGGGCCTGATGATGTTCGGCCAGATGACCGCCGGCTCGTGGATTTACATCGGCAGCCAGGGCATCGTGCAGGGTACCTACGAAACCTTTGCCGAGGCCGGGCGGCAGCATTTCGACGGCGATACCGCGGGCAAATGGATCCTGACCTCGGGCCTCGGCGGTATGGGCGGCGCGCAGCCGCTGGCCGCGACCATGGCGGGTTACAGCATCTTGTGCGTCGAGTGCGACGAGACGCGCATCGATTTTCGGTTGCGTACGAAGTACCTGGATAAACGCGCCGCTTCGCTCGACGAGGCGCTGCAAATGATAGACGACGCCTGCGCGAAGGGTGAGGCCCTGTCAGTCGGACTGCTCGGCAACGCCGCCGATGTTCTGCCCGAACTGGTCAAGCGCGGTGTGAAACCGAATCTCGTCACCGACCAGACCTCGGCGCACGACCCGGTCAACGGATACCTGCCGCTGGGCTGGGGCATGGAGGAGTGGGAAATGCGACGCAACACCGATCCCGAACGCGTCGCCCGCGAAGCGCGCAAGTCGATGGCGGTGCACGTGCGCGCGATGCTCGATTTTCACGCGCAGGGAATCCCGACTGTCGATTACGGCAACAACATTCGCCAGGAAGCCTTCAACCAGGGCGTGAAGAACGCGTTCGATTTCCCCGGTTTCGTGCCGGCCTACATCCGGCCGCTCTTTTGTAAGGGCATCGGGCCATTTCGCTGGGTCGCGCTGTCCGGCGACCCGGAAGACATTTACAAGACCGACGCGAAGGTCAAGGAACTGATTCCGGACGATCCACATTTGCACAACTGGCTCGACATGGCGCAAAGCCGCATCAGTTTCCAGGGCCTGCCGGCGCGGATTTGCTGGGTCGGCCTCGGTGACCGCGACCGGCTCGGTCTCGCCTTCAACGAAATGGTAAAAAATGGCGAACTCAAGGCGCCGGTCGTCATCGGTCGCGATCACCTCGATTCGGGATCGGTGGCGAGTCCGAACCGCGAGACCGAGGCGATGCAGGACGGTTCAGACGCGGTCTCCGACTGGGCGCTGCTGAACCTGCTGCTGAGCACGTCGGGAGGCGCGACCTGGGTATCTTTCCACCATGGTGGCGGCGTCGGCATGGGCTACGCGCAGCATGCCGGACTGGTTATTTGCTGCGACGGCTCGGATGCGGCCGCGGTGCGCATCGGGCGCGTGTTGTGGAACGATCCGGCCAGCGGCGTGATGCGCCACGCCGATGCCGGCTACGAAGCAGCGAAAGCCTGCGCGCGCGAGCATGGTCTGAACCTCGGTGCGATCGAGTTGTGAAGATCGCCGAGCCGCTCTCTTCGAACGAAGGGTTGCAGGCTTCTCCCTTCGAAGGGGTCAGAGAATAATTTTCGGTGAATGAGGTGGGGTAGGATAAACGCGGCGAAAATTATTCTCTGACCCCGGCGGTTCATTACGGCATCGATGCCGGCAAGGCGATCGATTTTCTGCGCCGGCAAACCGCCTGAACTTCAGGCGTTCGACTTCAGGTATTTTTTGATTGCGTGCGCGGCCGCGGTGAAGCCGAAGCAGGCGGTTACGCCGACGAACGCGCCGATGCCGGTGGCGCAATCGAGCGTGGTGCGCTCCGGGGTGCCAGGTTTGGCGTGGCTGACCGCGCCGTCTTCTGCCGGGTAGAGTGGTTGCTCGGTGGAGAATACGCAATCCATCGCGTAACGCCGCTGCGGGTTACGGCTGTAGCCGAGCTGCTGGCGCAGCGTCGCGCGCACCTTGGCGAGCAATGGATCGTTGTAACTCAGCGTCAGGTCCTTGACCTCGATCCGCGTCGGGTCGGTCAGCCCACCGGCGCCGCCGGTGGACACGCAACGGATCTTGTTACGCCGGCAATGGTGCATCAGGCTCAGTTTGTGGCTGACGTGGTCGATGGCGTCGATCACGTAGTCGTACTGCGCGAACTCGAACTTGTCGACGTTGCCGCGCGTGACCAGGTCGTCGATCGCGGTGCACTCGCACTCGGGATTGATCTCGAGAATGCGCTCGCGCAAGACCTCGACCTTGGAGCGCCCGAGGGTCGACGCGAGACTGTGCAGCTGGCGATTGGTGTTGCTGATGTGGACGTCGTCATGATCGACCAGCGTAATCGCGCCGATGCCCGAGCGCGCGCAGGCTTCCGCCGCCCAGGAGCCGACGCCGCCGACGCCGACCACGCAGAAATGCGCCGCCTGCAGCCGCGCGAGCGCGGGCTCCCCGTAGACACGGGCGAGGCCTTCGAAGCGGTCGCGGTAAGACTGGTTCAACATCGGCGGCGTGTTAAAAAAATCGCAGCCTAAGTGTATTGGTCTAGACTCCAACTGTCATTACAATAGGTCGCCCCGTCGCCCTTGTAAGCCGCTACCTGGAAGATCGCATGAACGCTGCCTGCCTGTTTACCATTTCGGCCCCGTCCGGGGCAGGCAAGACCAGCCTCGTGCGCGCGTTGCTCGAGCAGTGTGCTGAGCAGGTCGCGGTCAGCGTATCGCACACCACGCGGCCGATGCGTCCGGGCGATGTCGACGGCACGGATTACCATTTCATCGACCGTGAAGCCTTCCAGGCGATGATCGACAACAACGAGTTTCTCGAGCATGCGCAAGTATTCGATAACCTGTATGGCACCGCGCGCGCGTCGGTCGAGGCCTTGCTTGCCAGCGGCAAGCACGTGATTCTCGAGATCGACTGGCAGGGCGCGCGCCAGGTGCGGGCGAAGATGCCCGACACGGTCGGAATCTTCATTCTGCCGCCGTCGCGCAAGGAACTGGAGCAACGCTTGCGCGCGCGCGGAACCGACGACGAAACCATCATCGCGCGCCGCATGCGCGACGCCGACCGCGAAATGTCGCATTTCCAGGATGCCGATTACCTCGTCATCAACGCGGAATTCGACCAGGCGGTGCTGGACCTCGACGCGATCATCCGCGCGCAGGGACTCACGCTGCCAAGACAGATGGCGAAACACCAGACCCTGGTCGAGTCGATCCCCGATGAAATCGAGTAGCTTGCCGGCCCGATTTTTTTACGCGAAAGCCTTTGAATTAGCGATGTTTTTGGCTATCATTGCGCCCCTTTTCCGAACCCCGAGTAAACCCCATGGCGCGCATTACTGTTGAAGACTGTCTCGAGCACGTAGAAAACCGCTTTGACCTCGTGTTGCTGGCGGCTCGACGCGCGCGCCAGATCGCCCAGGGCGCCGACCCGCTGGTGCCGCCGGAAAATGACAAGCCCACCGTGCTTGCGCTGCGCGAGATCGCGGAAAACCTGATCAATACCTCGTCGATGGACGAAATGGAAGCCCAGGCCGAGATCGAAAAAATCACCAACGACGACGACCTGATCCGGCAGATCGCCCAGGCCAGCATGGAAGTCGACGACCAGCCCGAGTAAGCGCTTCAATTTCAAATAGTTACCGCCGCTGCCGCGCTCCCCGCGGCACCGCGTTTGCTTGTGCCGGCAACTTGTAAATGTGTTATATAACCCCATTAACTAGATGTTAATGGTCATGTAGCGGCACGAATGCAGGCGAACCAAGCCAATCTGTTCGAAGTGATCCCCGGCGATGCCGCGGTCAGCGACGACAAAACCCGAATTTCAGAGCTCTGCGCCGAACTCGAAACCTATCTCGAGCCGGCTCAAGTAGAAGAGGTTTACCAGGCTTACCTGGTCGGCGCCGAGGCGCACGACGGGCAAAGCCGCGTCTCCGGCGAACCCTATATCAGCCATCCGGTTGCGGTCGCGCGCATTCTTGCCGAGATGCGCATGGACCATAAGAGCATCATCGCCGCGATCCTGCATGACGTGATCGAGGATACGCCCACGCTAAAAGAGCAGATTGCGAAGCGTTTCGGCGAGGAAGTCGCCGAGCTGGTCGACGGCGTGAGCAAGCTGACCCAGATCGACTTTCGCAGCAAGGCCGAGGCGCAGGCGGAAAATTTCCGCAAGATGATGCTGGCGATGGTCAAGGATATCCGCGTGATCATCATCAAGCTCGCCGATCGCCTGCACAACATGCGTACCCTCGAGGTGATGGGCCCGGACAAGCGCCGCCGCATCGCGCGCGAGACCATGGATATCTATGCGCCGATCGCAAATCGGCTGGGTATCTTCAAGATGCGCCATGAGTTGCTCGACCTCGCGATCAAGGCGGCCTACCCGATGCGCTACCGGGCGCTCGAAAGCGCGTGCAAGGAAGTGGTCGGTTACCGCAAGGAAATCTTCAACACGATCGAGGCGGCAATACGTCAGCGTCTCAAAGAGGCTGGCATCGACGCGACGGTCAAGTACCGGCAGAAAAACATCCACAGCATTTATCGCAAGATGAAGGAGAAGAAGCTCAGCTTCAAGGAGCTCACCGACGTCTTCGGCGTGCGCATCATGACCCACTCGGTGGACGATTGTTACCGCGTGCTCGGCGTTATGCATAACCTGTACAAGCCGCTGCCGGGCAAGTTCAAGGATTACCTTGCGATCCCGAAGACCAACGGCTACCAGTCGCTGCACTCGAGCCTGTTCGGGCCGCACGGGGTCGCCATCGAGGTGCAAATCCGCACCGTCGAGATGGACCACTTCGCCGAGTCAGGCATCGCCGCGCACTGGATTTACAAGGAAGGGGATAACAGCACGACCAGCGCGCAGGGGCGCGCGCTCGAATGGCTCAAGAGCCTGCTCGAGATGCAGCAGAAAACCGGCAGTTCGCAGGAGTTTCTCGAGAGCGTCAAGGTCGACCTGTTCCCGGACGAGATCTACGTATTTACGCCCAAGGGCGACATCAAGAAACTGCCACGCGGTGCAACCGTGGTCGACTTCGCCTACGCGGTGCATACCGATGTCGGCAACACCTGCGTTGCCGCGCGCATCGACCACCACATGTCGCCACTCGGTAGCCGGCTGTACAACGGTCAGACGATCGAGATCATCTGTTCCGAGGCGAGCCGCCCGCACCCGAGCTGGCTCGATTTCGTCACCACCGCCAAGGCACGCACGAATATCCGCCACTTCCTCAAGTCGCTGCAAAAGGCCGAGGCGATCTCGCTCGGCCAGCGCCTGCTGCAGCAGTCGGTTAGCCAGATCGTGGGTCGCGACGTATCGATCTCGAGACGCCGCTTCAAGAAAGTGCTCGATCAGTATCACATGTCGGACAAGAAGGAGTTGCTCGCCGAGATCGGGCTGGGCAATCGAAACTCGAGCCTGGTGGCGAAAGCGATGTACGACATCGAGGAAGACACCACCGGCTTCGACGAGGCCGGCAAGCCGCTCGCGATCAAGGGCACCGAAGGCATGGTCGTGTCTTTCGCCAAGTGCTGTCGCCCGGTACCGGGCGATCCAATTGCCGGCTTCATGTCCTCGGGCAAGGGCATCGTAATCCACCAGCGAACCTGTCCGAATATTACCGAGCGCAGCAAGGAGGACCGGCAGCTGTCGGTACAGTGGTCGGACCATGTCGAGGGCGAGTACCTTGCCTTCATGCGCGTTCAGGTCGCCAACCAGCGCGGCGTACTGGCGACGCTGGCGGCGACCATCGCCAACATGGCGTCGAATATCGAGCATGTTCACCTGACCGAAAAGGATGGCCGCATCTCGACCATCGAGTTCGTCATCACGGTCAACGACCGAATCCACCTCGCGCGGATCATGAAAAAACTGCGCAGCCTGCCGGTGGTCAACCGCATCTGGCGCAGATAGCGGTTGTAAGCGCAACGAATACCCGCATAATCGCCCTTTTCGAGCCGGAGACCAGCATGAGCAAAACCATTATCCAGACCGATAACGCACCGCAGGCAATCGGCACCTACTCGCAGGCAGTCAAGGTCGATAATACGGTTTACATCTCTGGCCAGATCCCGCTCGACCCGGCGACCATGGAGGTCGTCGAAGGCGGTATCGAGGCCGAGATCACGCGCGTGTTCGATAACCTGCAAGCCGTTGCCGAGGCTTCGGGCGGGAGTCTCGTCAACGTGGTTAAACTGAATATTTTTCTCGTCGACCTCGGTAACTTCCCCACGGTCAACGAAATCATGGCGCGTTATTTCAGCGAACCCTACCCGGCGCGCGCCGCGATCGGCGTCGCCGCGCTGCCCAAGGGCGTCGGCGTGGAGATGGATGCGGTGCTCGTTCTCGACTAAGCATGGAATGGAGCACTGGTCCGCACAGGGATTGCGTTACCTGAAAGGAGTCGGCCCGCGGATTGCGGAAAAGTTACAGCGCCTCGGCCTGAATACGCAACGCGACCTGTTGTTCCATCTGCCGCTGCGTTACGAGGATCGTACCTTCGTTACCCCACTCGGTTCGTTGCAACCCGGGCAGCGAAGCCAGATCCAGGCCGAGGTTCTGCATGTCGGCGTTCGCTTCCGGCGCCAGGGTCGTTCTCGCCGCGTGCTGGTGGCGAAGCTCGCCGACGCCACCGGGCTGATCACCGTGCGCTTCTTCTATTTCGGCGCCAACCAGCAAAAACTCTTCGACAAGGGCAATTGGCTGCGCTGCTTCGGGGAGGTACGCGTTGTCCAGGGCGAGCTCGAAATGGTCCATCCGGAAACCGAGCTCATCGATATCGACGACCCGCCGGCGCTGCCCACAACTCTGACCCCAATTTATCCGACCACCGAGGGCCTGCACCAGATATCGATCAAGCGCATCGTGCGCCAGGCGATCGACAAGCTCCGCGAAGACGGTATTGGCGAAACCCTGCCCGGGGACTGGCTCGAGCAGCACGAGTTTCCCGATATTACCTCGGCGATGCTCGTCCTGCACAGTCCCGAGAGCCGCGAGGCCAGCGAGCTGATCGCGCAGCAACGTCACCCGGCCCAGCATCGTTTCGTGGTCGAGGAGCTCGCCGCGCACCGGCTCGCGCTGCTCGAGCGTCGACGCCGGATTCGGCTGCGCCGCAACCCGGAAATCGCGCCGGACGACCGCCTGCAAAAGCGCTTGATCGACACCCTGCCGTTTACCCTGACCGGGGCGCAACGGCGCGTGCTGCAGCACTTGATGCAGGATTTCGCCAGCGGCAAACCGATGATTCGCCTGGTGCAGGGCGACGTTGGCTCGGGCAAGACCGTGGTCGCGGCGCTGGCCGCGTTGCCGGTGGTCTCGGCCGGGTACCAGGTTGCGCTGATGGCGCCGACCGAGATTCTCGCCGCGCAGCATTTCCAGAACCTGGACCAGTGGCTGACGCCGCTCGGAGTCCGCGTGGTCAATCTCGTCGGCGCGGACAAGGGCCGTAAGCGCACGCAGAAAGAGGCGCTGATCGCGTCCGGCGAGGCGCAGGTCGTGGTCGGCACGCACGCGCTGTTCCAGGCCAGCGTCGAGTTCCATCGTCTCGGCTTCATCATCTTCGACGAACAGCATCGCTTCGGCGTCGATCAGCGCCTCGCGTTGCAAAAAAAGACGCGCGACGATGAAATGGCGCACCAGTTGATCATGACCGCCACGCCGATCCCGCGCACGCTGGCGATGTCGATCTACGCCGATCTCGACTATTCGCAAATCGACGAGCTGCCGCCGGGACGCAAGCCGGTGACGACCTCGATCGTCTCCGAACAACAGCGCGCCAGCCTGATCAAGCGCGTCGCGACCGCCTGCGCCGACGGCGGGCAGGTTTACTGGGTGTGCACGCTGGTCGAGGAATCCGATCTGCTGCAGGCGGAAGCCGCGGAGCTCACCTACGAGAGCCTCAAGACGGTCCTGCCCGAGCTTAACGTCGAACTCGTGCACGGGCGCATGAAAACGGCGGAAAAAGACCGGGCAATCAGCCGTTTCAAGGCTGGCGAGGTGCATATCCTGGTCGCGACCACGGTGATCGAAGTCGGCGTCGACGTACCCAACGCGAGCATCATGATCATCGAAAACCCGGAGCGGCTGGGGCTGGCGCAAATCCATCAGCTGCGAGGCCGGGTCGGTCGCGGCGCGCGGGAAAGTTTTTGTATCCTGCTGGTCAAGAACGGTCTCTCCGAGCTTGCGCGCAAGCGTCTCGATATCATTCGCCGCAGCCAGGACGGTTTCGAAATCGCCGAGAAGGACCTCGAGATTCGCGGCGCCGGCGAAGTGCTTGGCACGCGCCAGACCGGGGAGCAGAGCTTCAAGATTGCGGACCTGATGCGCGACCGGGAATGGTTCGCCGAGGCGGAGCAGCTGGCCGACCTGATGCAGCGCCCGGAGTACGCCGAGATGCGTGACGAACTGCTGCATAACTGGGTAGGCCAGCGCCAGGACTATACCGCGGTTGGCTAGTGGGTCCTGCTTATTGCCTGTTGCGAGCGGCAGCGCCTTTGCGCTTTAATGGGCCACGATGAAAAGCTGTGACACCTCTCCCCTGCTGCCTTACGGCGACGCCCTCGAGCAATTGACGCGGGATATCGCGCCCTGCGTTGATATCGTCGAGCGACCGCTGCGCGACGCGCTCGGCGCGGTGCTCGCGCGAACGCTCGAATCGGCCATCGACGTGCCTGGTTGCGCGATGTCGTCGATGGACGGTTACGCGATCAATACCGCCGACCTCGCCGCGGACGGCCCGACCCGGCTGCCGGTGACGCAACGCATTCCAGCCGGTAGCGCGGCCGCGGCCCTGGTGGCGGGCAGCGCGGCGCGAATATTTACCGGCGCGCCGGTACCCGAGGGTGCCGACGCGGTGATCATGCAGGAACAGGTGGAACAGCGTGGCGACACAATCGAGTTCGACGCCAGGCCGACAAGCGGCAGCAACGTGCGCCCGGCAGGCAACGATATCCGCCGCGGTGATACGATTCTGCATGCTGGCAACCGCTTGCGCCCGCAGGATATCGGCCTGGCCGCATCGGTCGGTCTGCAATCCCTGCCGGTCCACTCGCCGGTGCGCGTCGGCATATTCTTCACCGGCGACGAACTGGTGGAACCCGGGCAGAACCTCGAACGCGGCCAGATCTACGATTCGAATCGATACGTGCTGGACGGCCTGTTGCGCGCGATGGGCTGCGACATCGTCGATCTCGGCCTGGTCGGCGACACGCTCGTCGCGACCAGGGACGCGATGAGCAGTGCCGCGGGGCAGGCGGACCTGGTCGTGACCAGCGGCGGGGTCTCGGTCGGCGAGGAAGATCACGTGCGTAT
The DNA here is from genome assembly GCA_041564355.1 of Gammaproteobacteria bacterium. Taxonomy (GTDB): domain Bacteria; phylum Pseudomonadota; class Gammaproteobacteria. The sequence goes on from JBFGQE010000001.1 coordinate 38,985, forward strand.
CGCGCTCGAGCAACTCGGCGACCTTCGCCTGTGGCGACTGAACATCAAGCCGGGCAAGCCGCTGGCTTACGGCCGAATCGACGACACCGCGTTTATCGGCCTGCCCGGCAACCCGGTGTCGGTATTCGCGACCTTTTGCCTGTTCGTGATACCGGTGATCCAGGTGATGCAGGGGCGTGCCTGGCGAAAGCCAATGCCCTTGTCGGTGATCGCCGACTTCGACTGGCCGCGGCCGGACAGCCGGCGAGAATTTTTACGCGCGCGACTCGTTCCCGGTGACGCCGAAAGCCGCGTCGAGATCTACCCGAACCAGGATTCGGGCGTACTGACGTCGACCGTCTGGGCAGATGGTTTCGTCGAAATTGCCGAAAACCAGACCGTTCGCCGCGGCGACAGGGTAAACTATCTGCCTTTTACACAGTTTTTCGCTTAAACGAACGTGATCATTCGGGTACAACACGAGGATTTCGACAGCAATGCGCTGCAGCGCGAATTGCTCGCCGGGCGCAGCGACGTCGGCGCGGTCGCGACCTTTGTCGGCCTGGTGCGCGATCTCGAGAGCGATCGGCTCGAACAGATGGAACTCGAGCATTATCCCGGGATGACCGAGAAGGCGCTGCAAAGTATCGCGGAGCGGGCCAGTGAGCGCTGGCAGATTGTCGACCTGGCCATAGTTCACCGCGTCGGCGCGCTAAAACCGGCCGAACAGATCGTGCTCGTCATGGTAGCGAGCGCGCACCGCGGCGACGCGTTCGCGGCCTGCGAGTTCATCATGGATTATCTGAAGACCGAAGCGCCTTTCTGGAAGAAAGAGACCAGCGATCGAGGCGAAAATTGGGTCGAGGCGCGAAAAAGTGACATATTTGCACAAAAAAAATGGGATAGTGGCGGCTGATCGACAATTTTTTGACGGTTAGGCCGTATAATTCGCAGAATTGGTGAAATTAGGCTAAAAGCTGAGAGCATGATCCGTGAACTTCGTTATCCCAGCTAATCCCGTGCAGATTTCGATCTATCCCGATCGATCGGCGACCCGGCCGGTCACCCCGGTTGCGGAGCAATCCGGCCAGTTCCGGGACGCCACGCGGCAGCAGCCCTCGACCTATGTCTACCGCGGCGAACTGCTCGAGGGGGTCGTCGGCGAACGCAGCTATCGGCCGGCGAGCAACCTGCAAATCCATCCTCAATACCAGCGCGCGATCGATACTTACCTCGCGGTTTCCAGCGCACCCGCGGTGCGCGGCCGCATCCTCGACGGTTTCATTTGAAGCCGCTCAACCCCGCCCCGAAGCGCCTTCGCGGCGCAATTTAAAAGGACAATTGCAGTGCGCGGAACAAATCCGCGCTAGACGCGGTATCGAATTCAGGTATGCTATATAGCAGCCCGATCGACGAATAATGACTTGCGCAAGCGACGCCGAGCGTCGCCGAAGTGCAAACCTGGGAGCCTTTATGAAAGCATGCATTCGCTTCGCGCCAATCGCCGCGCTGGTTTTGCTCGCAGCCTGCAGCACGACACCCGATTTTTCAGGCCATTCCTCGGGAAAGGGATTCGAAAAAAGGCAGTTCAATGCGGCCATCGGGGAAAGATGGATAGGCAACGGCATTTCTTACGGCGCTTATCGCGACGGCGAGGGGCCCAACCAGGGCAAGCTGACCTCGAAGGAAAATATTCTCGAGGACCTCGAAATCGTATCCAGACGGTGGAACCTGATCAGGCTTTACGGCTCGGGACCGCAGTCGCGCAATATTCTCGAGGTTATTCGCGATAATAAATTGCCGATTCGCGTGATGCAGGGCGCCTGGCTATCCAGCCATCAAACCCGGGAAGAAAACCTCGAGCAACTGGAGGGCGCGATTGAACTCGCCAACCGTTTTCCGGAAATCATCGTGGCGGTCAATGTTGGCAACGAGATATTCGTCGACTGGTCATATCATCGGATCGACGATATGGACCGGGTGATCGGCTATATCCGGGACGTTCGCGCGCGCGTCGCGCAGCCGGTTACAGTGGCCGACGATTACAATTTCTGGAACAAGCCGGCGGCGAAAAAAATCGCGGCCGAGGTCGATTTTATCGGCCTGCACGCCTACGCGTTCTGGAACAACAAGACGCTCGACGAGGCGATGGACTGGACCGCTTCGATTTACCGCGGCATCCAGGAACTGCACCCGAATCACCTGATCGCATATTGTGAATCCGGCTGGCCGACCAGCCGGGTCTACGACGACGGCAGCTACGAGGGCGGCCTGATCGGGCGCGCCGGCGAGGCGGAGCAGGAAATATTTTTCGACCAGTACGACGCCTGGGTCGAAGAAGAAGGCATCGTCTCGTTTTATTTCGAGGCCTTCGATGAAAAGTGGAAAGGCGGCTTCGACGGCGAGAACCCGATGGACAAGGCGGAAAAACACTGGGGCCTGTACCGCTCGGACCGGACACCCAAGCGGGCGATGCAATAGGCGAGGCCGCGGCCTGCCCGCGACGAGCTCAGGGCGCCCAGTAAACTTCCAGCGGCACCTTCTGCTGGTGGATAAAATGGCTGATCGGCAGTTCCGGCGCTGCGCCAGGCTCGCGGGCGCGCTGGTAAATCGTCCACTTGTCGGCGCCGGTAATCAGCAGCAGCAGTCTTTGCGAGCCCAGAATGTCATGTGGGGTCAGCGTCATGCGCTCGAGGTGCTCGCCGGTCACGTCGGATTGACGCGCGCGAATTGGCGCACAGTGCTGTTTCGATTCCATCGCTGCGTCGAGTCCCCGCGCGCGCGGAAACAGCGAGGCGGTGTGGCCATCCGGGCCCATGCCCAGCAGGCAGATGGTATAGGGTCGCGGCAGTTCGGCGTAGCGGGCATTGCATTCGGTCACGCCGTCGAACGGGTTAGCCGCATTGTTTTTCATGCCGACGAAAGTCGCGGCGGCGGCGTCCCCGATGAGCAGGTTTTCACGTAAGAGGCGCTCGTTGCTGGCCTCGTGCGCGGTGTCGACCCAGCGTTCGTCAACGAGGGCGAC
>JBFGQE010000002.1:0-36275 GCA_041564355.1 Gammaproteobacteria bacterium
GGACCGATGTTGGTGACGAGGCCGATATCCGGCCGGGTGATCGTTGCCAGGCGGGCAATGTCGCCGGCTTTGCTGGCGCCCAGTTCGAGCACTGCATAACGATGGTTTTCCTGCAGCCGGAACAGGGTTAGCGGGACTCCCAGATCATTATTGTAATTTCCGCTGGTGGCCAGTACTTCGCCTTGCTGGTGCAGGATACTGGTCAGCATTTCCTTGACCGTGGTTTTGCCGTTGCTGCCGGTGAGCGCAATCACGATCGGATCGCAGTGCTGGCGCCAGTGATGCGCGAGCTGGCCCATCGCAAAAACACAGTCATCGACCTTCAACTGCGGGATTTGCGCGGCTTGTGCGGATTCGACCAGCGCCGCGACTGCCCCGTTGGCGCGGGCAGCCTCGACGAAGTTGTGGCCGTCGAAATTATTGCCGCGGATCGCGACGAACAGCTTACCGCCGCAATCACCGCGACTGTCGATGGTGACGCCGTCGATCGCGACGTCGTCGAGCCCCTCGGGCTCGATACCGAGTACCGCGGCCAGCTGATGCGTGCCGAGGTTAATCATGGCTCACCTGCAACAGCTGCTGCACGACGTGCCGATCGCTAAAGGGACGGCGCTCGTTGCCGATGATCTGCTCCTGTTCGTGCCCCTTGCCGGCGATGACCACCAGGTCCCCCGGGGCGGCCTGTGACAGCGCGTATTCGATAGCGGCCCGGCGGTTATGCACGACGCTGGCCAGCTCGGGCTCGCGCATACCGGCAAGAATATCGGCGACGATACTTTCCGGCGCCTCGGTGCGCGGGTTGTCATCGGTGACGATGGCGTGGTCGGCAAGTTCTTCGACCGCGCGACCCATTCCCGGACGTTTGCCCGGATCGCGATCGCCGCCGCAACCGAATACACACCAGATTTCGCCGCCGCTGTGCTCGCGACAGGCGGCAAGGCAGGCGCGCAGGGCCTGTTCGGTATGCGCAAAATCGATCACCGCCGCGGCCATATCCACAGGCCCGGTGAACTTTTCCATGCGTCCCGGGATCGGCTTCAGGTCCTTCACCGCCAGTTCGATCTGGTCGTGATCGAGCCCGAGCGCGAGCAGCGTCGCGATACAGGCCAGCGTGTTGACAATATTGAAGCGCCCGATCAGAGCGGTCACCGCGGTAACCTCGCCTAACGGGGTCCAGGCGCGAAGGTTTTGCCCGCGGTCGGTTATTTCTACCTCGAGCAGTCGCACCTCCGCTGCCGCGTTATCGTCGCCGACCACCGAGTAACGGTACAGCGAGTCGCTCGGCAGGCTGCGGCATAGCTGCAGGCCGAAATCGTCGTCGGCATTGACCACGCGCCCGGATAGCTCGAAATCGTGGAACAGGCGCGCCTTGGCCGCGGCGTAATTTTGCTGGCTGCCGTGGTAATCGAGATGATCGCGGCCCAGGTTGGTCAGCACCGCTATGTCGAAGTCGCAACCGTTGACGCGGTATTGTTGTAACGCGTGCGACGAGACTTCCATGACCACGTATTCGCAACGCCGCTGCTGAAATTCGAACAGTCGCGCTTGCAGGCTGACCGCGTCGGGCGTGGTCAGCTGGTCCGGTGTCAGCCGGTTGCCGATGCCGTAGCCCAGCGTGCCGATGCTGGCGCAGGATTTGCCGAGCCGAGTAAGCGCCTGGGTCAGCAGGTGGGTAACGCTCGATTTGCCGTCGGTGCCGGTGACGCCGATGATGGTCATCGCTTGACCCGGGTCGCCGTAAAAGCGGCTTACGATATGACCGTTGGCCCGCTGCAGTTGCTCGATGCCGACCCATTGCGTGCTGACCTGCTTGCGCAACAGCGGTACGCGTTGCCGACTGTACTCGTCGCTGGCATCGTATATCACCGCTACCGCCCCGGCCTTGACCGCGTCGATCGCGAAGTCGATACCGTTGCGCTGCAAGCCGGGCAACGCGATGAACGCCGATTGAGGGGTAATTTCCGCGCTGTTGCTCGCGATCGCGCGAATCTCGATTGGCGGCAGCGGATCGGTGCCGGCGAAACCTGCGAGCAGCTTGTCCAGCAGCATGCCACGAATTTTAGGGTCCGGCATCATGCCCCCTCTTCCCGGGTTTTCGCGAGCGTCGGCAGGTCGTCCGGCGGCACGTCCAGGATACGCAACGCGTTGGCGATGACTTCCTGGAACACCGGCGCGGCCACGACCCCGCCGTAGTAACCGTTTTGCGTCGGCTCATCGATCATCACCGCCATCACCAGGCGCGGATTCGTTGCCGGAGCGATTCCGGCGAATACCGCCACGTAGTCGTCTTTCTGGTACCCGCCATCGATACTTTTCTTCGCCGTGCCCGTCTTGCCGGCAACGCGATAGCCGGCAACGGCAGCCTGCCTGGCGGTGCCCTCCGGCCCGACCACTTCGGTCATCATGCGCAGCAGCTGCTTTGCGGTCGACGCTTTCATGACGTGGCGCGAGATCTGGTTATCCGGTCTGTCCTCGCCGTCCTTGCGTACCAGGCTCAGCTCGTGCAATCGGCCCTCGTTTGCGATCACCGCGTAGGCTCGCGCGAGTTGCGTGGTGGATAGCGATATGCCGTAACCGAATCCCATGGTCGCATGGTCCAGTGGTTGCCATTGACTATGGTGGCGAAAATAACCCGCCGACTCGGCCGGGAAGGAAACGCCGGTCGGCTCGCCGAAGCCATAGTCGCGAAAGCTTTGCCAGAGTTGTTCCGCTTCGAGCGCGAGCGCGATGCGCGATGCGCCGACGTTACTCGATTTGCGCAGAATTCCACCGAGGTCGAGTACGCCATAGTTGCGCGTGTCCTTGACCGGGTGACCGTTGACGAGCATGTGACCCGGGGAAGTATCGATACTGCTGTAAGCGTTGAAGCGGCCCTGGTCCAGCGCCGCGGCGAGGGTAAACGGCTTAATCGCGGAGCCCGGTTCGAATACGTCGGTAAGTGCGCGGTTGCGTAATTGATCCGCCGCCATCGAATTGCGCCGATGCGGGTTATAAGAGGGTTGATTGACCATCGCGAGAATTTCACCGCTGCGCGCGTCGAGCAATACCGCGGATCCGGAACTGGCCGCGTGATACTTGATTGCGCGCGCCAGGCTGCGGTAGGCAATGTACTGCAGGCGCATATCGATGCTGGTGTAAAGATCGTTGCCGGACCTGGCCGGCTTGACCTGGGCGAGTTCCTCGATCACTTCGCCGTGACGATCGCGAATCACGCGGCGCTCCCCGGGCTGAGCGCGCAGCCATTTTTCGTAGACCAGCTCCAGTCCTTCCTGCCCGTGGTCGTCGATGTCGGTAAAACCTACCAGGTGCGAGACGACTTCGCCGGCGGGATAGTAACGATGATACTCGCGCTGCAGGTAAACGCCGTCAACACCGTTGGCGACGCGACGGGCAAATTCGGGTTCGAGCTGGCGCTTGAGATAGACGAACTCTCGACTCGCGCGCTGCTTCAGCATGGTAGCGGTATCCCGGTAGTCGAGGTTCAGCTTGTCGGTAACCTGTTTCAGCGCGGCCGGGTCCTGCAATATTTCGGACGGGTTGACCCAGATCGAATCGACCGGCGTGCTGATCGCGAGCGGGGTGCCGAACCGATCCAGTATCCCGCCACGGTAGGCGGGGGTCTCGATCGTGCGAATCTGGCGCTGTACGCCCTGGCTGGTGAGAAAATCCTGCTCGAAGATCTGCAGGTACAGCGCGCGACCGGCAAGACCGGCCAGCATGGCGATCAGCAGCAGTAACACGAAGTAATGCCGCAGTGCGAAAAACACCGCGGCAAACTCCCGCTGCTGCAATTCGTCGGTCTTCTTCATCGCAGTCGCACCAGCTTCACGTCCTCGGGCAGGCGCATTTTCAGGTCTTTGCGCGCCCGGGTTTCTACATTGCTATGCGTCGCCAGGGTACTGTTCTGTAACTGCAGTTGTCCCCACTGGATAATTTGCTGATCCTGCTGTTTCTGCAGGCTGCGCAGTTCGGCAAACAGAACCCGGCTCTGGTGCTTGACATAAATCACGGTCAGTGCGCTGCCGAGAACCAGGGTCAACAGCAGACAAAACCAGAACTGGCGGTTCATCAGGCTGCTCGCTCGGCGACGCGCAGCACCGCGCTGCGCGCCCGGGGATTTCGTGCCAGCTCCGCGGCGCTGGCCTTGACGGCCTTGCCGACCAGTCTGAGTCGAATGCCGGATTTGACTTCGCTATCGCGCAGCGGCAGGCCTCGCGGCAGACGCGGCGCGGAACTTTGTGCGCGGAAGAAACGCTTTACCAGTCGGTCTTCCAGCGAATGGAAACTGATCATCAGCAGACGCCCGCCGATCTTCAGGATATCGATCACCGAATCGAGCAATTGCTCTACCTGAGACAGCTCCTGGTTCACATGCATGCGGATCGCCTGGAAACTGCGTGTCGCCGGGTGCTTGTGCGCGCGCTGCGACCGCCGCTGCGGAATCGCCCCGGCAATCACCTGCGCGAGTGTGGCCGTATCCGTAATCGGCCGGTTTTGCCGCGCCTCGACTATCTTGCGCGCGATTCGCCGCGCGTGGCGTTCCTCGCCGTATTCCCACAGCACGCGGGCGATCTCGTCGGCTTCGGCCCGGGCCAGCCAGTCGGCAGCGGACTGGCCTCGCGCCGGGTTCATCCGCATGTCCAGCGGACCATTGTGCTGAAAACTGAAGCCGCGCTCGGCGTCGTCCAGTTGCGGCGACGACACGCCAAGGTCGAGCAGGATGCCGTCTATTTGCGCAAGCCAGTCGAGCGCGGCAATGCGCGCGTGCAGATTGGCAAATTCATCGTGGATGATGATGACGCGATGGTCGTCACCGAGCGCCTCACGCGCGGCGGCGATGGCCTCGGGATCGCGATCCATGACGATCAGGCGACCCTGTTCGCCCAGCGCCTCGAGGATACTGTGGGCATGCCCGCCACGGCCGTAGGTGCCGTCGACATAGCGTCCGTCCGGCTTGATCGCCAGCGCGGCGATTACCTCTTCATGTAACACCGCGACGTGCGTCGTCATCACAGGGTCAGCTCCGCGAGTGCAGCCGGCATTTCGTCGCCGACGTCGCCCTCGAGCCAGCTGTCCATGCGATCGTTCCATAACCCCTCGTCCCAGAGTTCGAATTTCTTGCCCTGCCCTATCAGTACGACCTTCTTACCGAGCCGGGCATATTCGCGCAACGGTCCCGACAACAGCATGCGGCCATTGCCATCGACTTCGACCTCGGTGGCGTGACCGATCAAGAGGCGTTGAATGCGGCGCGTGGTGGGATTGAAACTCGGCAGGGCCTCGATCTTTTCTTCGATCTGTTCCCATTCGGGAAGCGGGTAGATTAACAGGCAGGGCTGATCGGTATCGATCGTGACGACCAACTGGCTCTGGCAGATTTCGAGCAAACGGTCCCGGTAGCGCGCGGGGAGAACGATTCTACCCTTCGCATCCAAAGACAGATTGGAAACCCCTCGAAATTTAACCACGCTTAACCCGTTATATGCCACTTTGTGACACTTTTACCCACTAGACGACACAATATGGCTAATTTTTACCACAAGTCAAGTAAAAATGGGCTCTGATCCGGGGTCTTTTTTCAATAGGCTCAATAACTTAGCAGATCATCCTGATAAAGCGTGGGGATTTAATCATTCAAATCTTATGCTTAGGAAATTAACTTAAAGTGATACATTAAGTTTTGCCGAATTTTGTGCGATTTTGCACAAAAATCGAGGCTCGCGGGCCGTCTCCGCGAAAGCCGGGGACGCAATTAATTGCGTCCCCTTCGAAGCAGGTGAGTCAGCCTGTAAGCCGGGTTCTGTCGAGGATAATCATTCATCTGGACCCGGAGTCGCCTCCCGGTCTCAAGCGACCAACCCGAAAACGGCGCGGGCCACGCCATGGTTTTCCTATTTGGTCTTGCTCCGGGTGGGGTTTACCCTGCCGCTCCTGTTACCAGGCGCGCGGTGCGCTCTTACCGCACCATTTCACCCTTACCGGGCTGCGCTTGCGCGCTGCGCCGGCGGTATACTTTCTGTTGCACTGGCCGTAGGCTCGCGCCCCCCAGACGTTATCTGGCACCCTGCCCTGCGGAGCCCGGACTTTCCTCCAGCCTGCGATGCAGACCAGCGATTATCCGGCTGACTCGGCGCCGATTTTACGCGATGCCAGGCGTCGTCGTCTAATTAATTTCGGGATCAGGCCGCCGAGGCGTCCTCGTTATAGATAAGCTGTTGCAGCACGGTGAACTTTTCGTCGTTTTGCAGAAACGGACGTATCGCGCTGAGAACCTGTTGCCGCTCGGCCGAGTGAAACCAGCGGTTCCATGCATCCTCGTTGCTCCAGCGGGTTATTACCACGTAGTGGTTGGGGCGGTGAATTTCGGCCAGCGACTCGCCCGAAAGGTATCCCGGTGCCGCCGTAATCACGTTGAGCAATTCGGCAACCGCCTTTTCGTAGTACTTCTCGAGGCCTTCGGCCACCTCGCGTTCTATGATTACGCGGATCATGTCATTCACCTGATCTGCCAGAAACCGTCCGGCATTGTGTTCAAACAGGTCGGCAGGATATACAATCCTGCGAATAATACAATCCTTAACCGAGGGGCATATCGATGACCTGGCAACGTCAAATTCTTCGCGTCAACCTGAGCGAGGGCAGCTGCAAGTTCGAACCGTTAAACATGGACTGGGCGCAGGATTACCTGGGGTCCCGGGGTCTCGGCAGCAAGTACCTGTATGAAGAAATGGATCCGTCGGTCGACGCGTTATCCCCGGAAAACAAGCTGATTTTCGCCACCGGTCCGCTGACCGGAACCATGGCCTCCACCGGCGGCCGCTACACCGTTATCACCAAGGGTCCGCTGACCGGGGCGATCGCCTGCTCGAACTCGGGCGGCAAGTTCGGTGGCGAACTCAAGCTCGCCGGCTATGACCTGCTGATCATCGAGGGTGAGTCGGACAAGCCCGTTTACCTGCATATCGAGGATGACCGGGCCGAGATTTGCGATGCGGCCGATATCTGGGGCAAGACGGTCTGGGAAACCGAGGATTTCCTCGCCGAAAAATACCAGGACCCGCTGATGCGTTTCGCATCGATCGGCCGTGCCGGGGAAACCCTGTGCCGCTACGCCTGCGTGGTCAACGACAAGCATCGCGCCGCGGGCCGCTCCGGTGTCGGCGCGGTCATGGGTGCAAAAAAGATCAAGACTATCGCGGTACGCGGCAGGAAGGGATTGAGCCATCCCGAGCCGAAAGCGTTTTTCGATATCATCAAGAATATCAACGCGCGCCTGACCGACCGCGAGGGCATGGCCCGCGACGGCACGCTGGCGATGATGGACGTGACCAACGGATTCGGCAGCCTGCCGACGCGCAACAATCGCAGCGTGCGTTTCGAAGGCGCCAACAAGCTGAACCCGGAGGCGATGCACACGCCGAACGAAAACGGCCACACCAACATCGTTCAGAACGGCGCCTGCTTCGCCTGCACCATCGGCTGCGGCCGGATCTGCAAGATCGACCCGGCCCATTTCTCGGTCAAAGACCGGCCCGAGTATCACGGCGCCTCCGGCGGACTCGAGTATGAGACTGCTTACGCGCTCGGGTCCGCGGTCGGTGTCGACGATATCGACGCGGCGACTTTCGCGGGCTTCATGTGCAACGAGCATGGCATGGACCCCATATCGATGGGCGGGTCGATCGCCGCGGCAATGGAACTGTTCGATATCGGCGCGATCGACGAGAAGACCACCGGCGGCATCAAGCTCGAGTTCGGCAACGCCGAGGCACTGTGCCAGATTTCAGAACTGACCGGCAAGGGCGAGGGATTCGGTGTCGACATCGGGCTGGGCTCGAAACGCCTGTGCGAAAAATACGGACATCCCGAGCTGTCGATGACGGTCAAGGGCCAGGAATTCGCCGCTTACGACGGCCGCTCGATGCAGGGTATGGGGCTGGCCTACGCGACCAGTAATCGCGGTGCCTGCCACCTGCGCGCGGATCCTTACGGGCATGACTTCGAAACCACCGAGATCGAGGGCAAGGCAAAAATCGTCGCCGATTCGCAGCGCGACGTCGCCTTCATCGATTCCAGCGGCCTGTGCCTGTTTCCCGGCGGCTGCGGCTGGACCCTGGAGGATTACCGCTCACTCGTCGATGCCGCCTGCGATGGCGACTGGTCCAGCGAAGCCCGCATGGTCGAGGTCGGCGAGCGTATCTGGAACCTGGAAAAGCTGTTCAATTTGAAAGCCGGCCTCGGCATGCAGGACGATACCCTGCCCCCGCGAATCCTCGAGGAGCCGGCCGATGTCGGCACCGGCAAGGGCCTGGTCTGCCGTCTCGGCGAAATGCTGCCCGAGTACTACGAGCATTGCGGCTGGGACCAGGACGGCGTGCCGAAAAAGGCGACGCTAGAGCGCCTCGGTCTCGCCTGACGCGATTGCGAGATGGACGTTTCGGTCACCCTGTTCGGCGGGCTGCGCCACTACCTGCCCGCCGGCAGCTCATTCAACCATTGCAGGATCAGCGTTGAAGACGGCGCGACGCTCGACCAGCTGCTCGAGCGGGTGCCGATTCCCGAGGACAAGAAATTCCTGGTTATCGTCAACGACGAGCGCGTCGCGGAGCAGGATTATGCCGGGATCACGCTGGGCGCCGATGACGAGGTCGTGCTGCTTCCCCCGATCAAGGGTGGCTGAGGCATGGCGGAAGCCGGAGCGCTGCCTCGATCATCGCTGGTAGGCGATAGAGGCTTGCAGCGTCGCGTCAGGCGGCGCATTCCTCGGTAGAGACCACTTCGCCATCGCCATCGAGGATTTCCAGTTTGACGCCGAAGCCCCAGAGTCGGCGTAAATGCCTGAGCACTTCTTCCCGGGTATCGGCCAGCGGAACCCGATTATGCGGCACGTGGCGCAGCGTCATGGACCGGTCGCCGCGCACGTCGACGTTGTGGACCTGGATATTGGGCTCGTTCATGCTCAGGTTATACTGGTTCGACAATGACTGGCGGATGTGCTGGTAGCCGGCGTCGTTGTGAATCGAGGTCACCTCGAGTTCGCTTAGCTCGTCGTCGTCAAGAATGGAGAACAGCTTGAAATCACGTATCAGGCGCGGCGAAAGGAACTACGAAATAAAGCTTTCGTCCTTGAAATTGCGCATCGCGAAATCGAGCGTTTCCTGCCAGTCCGAGCCGGCGATATCGGGAAACCACTTGCGATCCTCGTCGTCGGGGTCGGTACAGATGCGCTTGATGTCGGTCATCATTGCGTAGCCCAGCGCATACGGGTTGATCCCGGAAAAATACTCGCTGTCGAAATCCGGTTGCGCGACGACATTGGTGTGGCTCTGGATAAACTCCAGCATGAATCCGTCGGTCACCTTGCCGCGGTCGTAGAGCGCGTTCATGATCTGGTAATGCCAGAAGCAGGCCCAGCCCTCGTTCATCACCTGGGTCTGCCGCTGCGGGTAAAAGTATTGCCCGATCTTGCGCACGATGCGCACGACTTCGCGCTGCCAGGGCTCCAGCAGCGGCGCATTTTTTTCAATGAAATAGAGAATATTTTCCTGCGGCTCCTCGGGGAAGTTCGGCAGCGTCTCCTCCTCGATCTCGGCCACCTTCTGCGGAATGGTTTTGCGCCACAGGTCGTTTACCTGCGACTGCAGGTAGGCCTCGCGCTCCTTCAGGCGCTCCTTCTCTTCGCGCATCGAAACCGGGTTCGGTCGCTTGTATCGGTCGACCCCGTAATTTTGTAGCGCATGGCAAGAATCGAGCAGATTCTCGACTTCCTCGATACCGTAACGTTCTTCGCATTCGGCGATATAGCGCTTGGCGAAGACCAGGTAATCGATTATCGCCTCGGCATCGGTCCAGGCGCGAAACAGGTAATTACCCTTGAAAAAAGAATTGTGCCCGAAACTGGCGTGCGCGATGACCAGTGCCTGCATCATCATCGTGTTCTCTTCCATCAGGTAGGCGATACATGGGTTCGAATTGATCACGATTTCGTAAGCCAGTCCCATGCGTCCGCGGCGATACTGCTGCTCGTTCTTGATGAAGTGCTTACCGAAGGACCAGTGGCTGTAGCCAATCGGCATGCCGATGCTGGCGTAGGCATCGAGCATTTGTTCGGCGGTTATCAGCTCGATCTGGTTGGGATAGGTGTCGAGTCCGAATTCCTCGGCGATCGATTCTATTTCGGCATGGTACTGTTCGATCAGTTCGAAGGTCCATTCCGCGCCGGTCGATATCGGTTCTCTCATCGCTGCGCCTGTTTTCTGAAAAATTCGCGGAACACGGGGTAAATGTCTTCGTACTCGCGAATATGCTGCATCGCGAAATTATCGTGGCTGTCGAGCAGATGCTCGTAATGCTCCCACAGGCCCTGATGGTCACGCCGGGTAATCTCGACGTAAGCGTAGTAGCGCAGCTCCGGCAGCAATTGCTTGGCCAGGATTTGTTCGCACAACGGCGAATCATCGTTCCAGTTATCACCGTCGGAAGCCTGTGCCGCGTATATGTTCCAGTCGGTAGGCGGGTAGCGCTGCTGGATAATATCGCGCGTCAGCTCGAGCGCGCTGGAAACGATCGTGCCGCCGGTCTCGCGCGAGTAAAAAAACTCTTCCTCGTCGACTTCCTTGGCCTGGGTGTGGTGGCGAATATAGACCACGTCGACATCACGATAGCTCCGCGTCAGGAACAGGTAGAGCAGGATATAGAAGCGTTTCGCAATATCCTTGGTTTCCTGGTCCATCGAGCCGGATACGTCCATCAGGCAAAACATCACGGCCTGCGAGGTCGGCTCGGGACGCTGCACGAAATTATTGAAGCGCAGATCGAAGGTATCGATAAACGGGATATTGCTGATCCGCTTGCGCAGCGTGTCGATTTCTTCCTCGAGCTCGATCAACCGGCTCTCCTCGCTACCCGGTTTTTGCTGCAGCGCTTCGAGTTCGGCCTCTAGCTCGCGCAGGCGACGCCGCGGTTCCGCGCCCATCGCGACGCGGCGGGACAGCGCCGAACGCAACGAACGCACGATATTGATATTGGTCGGCACCCCATCGCTGGTGAAACCGGCGCGCACGGTCTTGCTCTTGGTCATCTTGCGCAGCTGGTTTTTTTGTAGGTTGGGCAGCTCGAGGTCATCGAAAAGCATGTCGAGGTACTCGTCCTTGGAAATCTCGAAGGAAAAATCGTCCTCGCCCTCGCCGCTGTCGCTGGCGCGGCGTCCCTGGCCCCCGCCCTGGCTCATCGGACGCTTGATCTTGTCGCCCTTGGCAAACTCCTTGTTGCCCGGGTAGACGCCCTCGCGCACCCCGCCCTGGTCGCTGCGAAAAGTCGGCTCGGAGATATCACGCGTCGGAATCGAGACGCTTTCGCCGCTATCGATGTTGGTAATCGATCGCTCGGAGATCTGTTCCGCGATCGCCTTCTTGATCTGCGTCTTGTAACGACGCAAAAAGCGTTGCCGGTTTACCGTGCTCTTGTTCTTCGCGTTCGGCCGTCTATCGATGAGTTGCGCCATTTCAGTACTCTACCTCGCAACCGCATCGCTTATGACGACTTCCTGACGCGCAGATACCATTCACAGAGCAGGCGTACCTGCTTTTCGGTGTAACCTTTCTCGACCATGCGCGAGACGAAATTGGCATGTTTCTTTTCATCTTCCTCGGATGCCTTGGCGCTGAACGAAATAACCGGGAGCAGTTCCTCGGTATTGGAGAACATCTTCTTTTCGATCACCGTGCGCAGTTTTTCGTAAGAGACCCATTCCGGGTTGTTGCCTTCATTTTGCGCACGTGCCCTTAACACGAAATTAACGACCTCGTTACGAAAATCCTTCGGGTTCGAGATCCCGGCCGGTTTCTCGATTTTTTCCAACTCTTCGTTAAGCGACGCGCGGCCGAAGTTTTCCCCGGTCTCGGGATCGCGATATTCCTGGTCCTGGATCCAGAAATCGGCATAAGTGACGTAGCGATCGAAAATATTCTGCCCATACTCGGAGTAAGACTCGAGGTAAGAAGTCTGGATTTCCTTGCCGATAAACTCGACGTAATTCGGCACCAGGAAGGCCTTGATGTGCTCGAGGTAGCGATCATGCAACTCCTGGGGAAACTGTTCACGGGCGATCTGTTGTTCGAGCACGTAGAGCAGGTGCACCGGGTTCGCCGCGACCTCGGTCTGGTCGAAATTGAACACGCGGGACAATATCTTGAACGCAAACCGCGTCGACAGGCCGCGCATGCCTTCGTCGACGCCGGCGTAATCGCGGTACTCCTGGTAGGACTTGGCTTTCGGGTCGGTGTCCTTCAGGCTTTCCCCGTCGTAGACTCGCATCTTCGAATAGATACTCGAGTTTTCCGGGGTCATGAGACGCGACAAAACGCTGAACTGGGCCAGCATTTCCAGCGTGCTCGGCGCGCAGGGCGCCTCGGAGAGCGAACTGTTGGCCAGCAGCTTGTCGTAAATCCGGATTTCCTCGGAAACGCGCAGACAATAGGGCACCTTGACGATATAGACGCGGTCGAGAAACGCCTCGTTGTTCTTGTTATTCCGGAACGACTGCCATTCCGATTCGTTGGAATGCGCCAGGATCGTGCCTTCGAAAGGCAGCGCGGAAAGTCCCTCGGTGCCGTTGTAATTGCCTTCCTGGGTCGCCGTCAGCAACGGGTGCAACACCTTGATCGGAGCCTTGAACATTTCGACGAATTCCATCAAGCCCTGGTTGGCCCGGCACAGCGCGCCAGAGTAACTGTACGCGTCGGCATCGTTCTGCGCGTAGTGCTCGAGCATGCGGATATCGACCTTACCCACCAGCGACGAGATATCCTGGTTGTTTTCATCGCCCGGTTCGGTCTTGGCGATGGCGATCTGGTTCAGGATCGACGGCTGGATCTTGACCACCTTGAACTGGCTGATATCGCCGCCGAACTCGTTGAGGCGCTTTACCGCCCAGGGCGACATGATCTTGTTCAGGTAACGTCGCGCAATGCCGTACTCCTGCTCGAGGATTTCACCGTCCTCGTCGACATCGAACAGCCCCAGTGGCGATTCGAACACCGGCGAATCCTTGATCGCGTAGATCGGCAGCTTTTCCATCAGCGCCTTGAGCCGGTCCGCGAGCGAAGACTTACCGCCGCCGACGGGACCGAGCAAATAAAGGATTTGTTTCTTTTCCTCGAGGCCCTGCGCGGCGTGTTTGAAGTAGGACACGATCTGCTCGATCGAATCTTCCATGCCATAGAATTCGTCGAAAGCCGGGTAGCGCGCGATCAGCTTGTTGGAAAAAATCCGGCTGAGGCGGGGATCCTGCGAGGTGTCGATCAGTTCGGGCTTGCCGATCGCAGCCAGCATGCGCTCCGCGGCGGTGGCATACACCAGCGGGTTTTCCTTGCACAGGTGTAAATAATCCTGCAACGAGAGCTCTTCCTGCAGGTGCTGTTCGAAACGCTGTTGATAACTTTCGAAAATGCTCATTGGGGCTACCTCTTCCTCATAATCGGATCAGGAACGGCGCCCATCGCATCGCGGCATAATGATCAGGCGCCGCCTGACCGTACTTCGTTACTCTTTCGTTTACGTGACTCGAGCTTTAATAGATTACCTAAAGCATAGTCAATATTTAGACGAGGGGATGAGAATTTCGTTCGCATATTCAAGGACTGCTTTTGCCAAATAATTCACTAATTCGCGCCTCGTCGCGGCAGCCCATCTTAGCACGCCGCCCGGATACGATTAATGCCTTGCATGCAAGAAATCGACCAACCTGCATTAAAAAAAACATTGCCGCCAGCGAGGCGCCTATCACCGCCTCGGTCGCCCAGCCCGCCCCTCGCGAGAAACCTTTAAGATTCATGCGTTTAGTGAAAACAGCGCCTCAGTTTTCGCCGGGCTCCCGGCGCAGAGCGAGCGCTGCCTGGTAGATTTCATTTTTCTTTTTGCCGGTCAATCGGGCGGCAATTTTAACCGCGGTTTTGACGGAAACCTCCTCGAGTAGCATTTTTATGACGTCGATATCGTCGGATTTCAGGCTCTGCTCTTCGGACCGCGTCGAATTATCGATCAGCACGACAAACTCCCCGCGCATCAGCCCGGGGTCCCCGCGCAACTGCCGCAGTATCTCGGACGCGCCGCCGCGCAAGAAGCGTTCGTGCATCTTGGTCAGCTCCTTGGCCACGACGAGCTCGCTTTGCGCGAAAACATCAGCGAGCTGCTCGAGCAGGGCCTCGATTCGGTGGCGTGACTCGAATAACACCAGCGTCGCGCGAATCGAACGTATCGCCTCGAGCCGGGCCCTGCGTTCCGCCCCGCGCGCAGGCAGGAAACCGCAAAAATAGAAACTGTCGGTGGGTAACCCGGCGGCGCAAAGCGCGGTGGCGATGCTGCTCGGCCCCGGAATCGGAACGACCCGAATTTCGGCTTGCTGCGCGGCGCGCACGAGATTGAATCCGGGGTCCGAGAGCAGCGGCGTACCGGCATCCGAGATGAGGGCAACGCTCTCTCCCGCGAGCAACCGCTTGACGAGTTCGTCGCTGCGCCCGATCTCGTTATGCTCGTGACAGGACAGCATCGGGGTCTGCACGCCCAGGTGATCCAGCAGCGGCCGGCTGTGGCGCGTGTCCTCGGCCGCGATCAGGTCGACGGACTTCAGCGTCGTCACCGCACGGTGGCTGATGTCATCGAGATTTCCGATGGGTGTCGCAACAATATAGAGTACGCCCGACATGTAAAAGAGTGTACACTAACCACCCGTTACAAAATCACTTGTTCTCCGCGCCACCGCCGCTGAATCATTCGATGAGATCGCTTCCTACCCTCCTGTCGCTAATCGCGCTCACGCTGCTGCTAACCGCCTGCGCAACGGGCCCGTCGGCCAGGGGCGTGGCGGGTGACGCCGGCGCGACAGGGTCCGGCACCGTCAACGAGGGCGATACCCAGCTGACGCCCTACGAGGAAACGCTGATTCGCGCCTTCGACTTCGAGGTGGCCGAAAAATGGCTGGAGGCGGCGGTGCTTTACGACGAACTCGCCCGCGAGAGCGAACAGCCGGAACGCTCGGCTTTTCTGATCAAGGTAGGGCTGATGTATTACCAGGGGGGGCTTTATGACCAGATTGACCCGTTTTTCGACGAGCTCGGCGAACAGGACATTCTGGCGCAGGATCAGAAATACAGGGAAATCATCCAGGCCGGCGGCTATTTTGGCGAAGGCAAGATTTACCAGAGCTTGCTCGCGTTACCCGACATCGACCAGATCGTCGATTTCCAGTACAAGGCGCTGGCGCTGAATATCCGCTCACGCGGTGTGCTCGCCATCGGCAAGCCGCTGGAAAGCGCCAGGTTGCGCATGCAGATCAGCCAGTTCCTGACGACCCCGCAGGCTATCGAAAAAAATCATGACTTCATCTGGGACGCGCTGAACCGGATCACCGAATCGTCGATCATTCGCGCGCTGGGCGAACAGCAGACCAGCGAAGTGCGCGGGTGGCTCGAACTGAATCTGATCGCACGCCGCTCCAACATGCTGCCGGCCAAGATGGAGCCCTGGATCGACCAGTGGTACCAGCTCTACGGCGATCACGCGGCGGCACCGAGCTTCGCGATCAACCTGCTCGAAGAAAGCAGGCGCATCTACATCAATCCGACCCGCATCGCGCTGATGTTACCGTTCACGGGACGCCTGGAACAGGTTTCCAATTCAATCCAGAACGGCTTTCTCTATGCCTATTATCAGGATCCCGCCCAGGTCGCGGATCTGGAAATCATCAACGCGAGTACCGATCCGGTAGAGTTCAATCTGCAGTACGAGCAGGCGATTCAAAACGGCGCGGATTTTATCGTCGGGCCGATCAGCAAGGAGCTGATCGATCTGCTGCAACAGCGCGAACAGCTCGAGGTGCCGACCCTGACGCTGAACTACGGTAACGAAGAGGCCGAAACCGTTCAGAATCTGTACCAGTTCGGCCTGCGCCCCGAGGACGAGGCCGAACAGATTGCCGATCTCGCGCTGGCCCAGGGCCGCTACCATGCGCTCGTGCTGGTACCGGATACCGAGTGGGGGTATCGCCTGCAGCGGGCATTCAGCAAGCGTTTCGAATCGCTCGGTGGTCGCGTGGTCGGCAACGGTGCGTACCCCGCGAAAAAGAATGATTATTCCGCGGCGATCAAAGACCTGCTCAACCTGACCACGAGTAACCACCGCAAGACCATCCTGCAGCAGGTCATCCAGAAGCAGGTCGAGTTCGATGCGCGACGGCGTCGCGATGTGGACATGATTTTTATCGCCGCTAATTCGCGCCAGGCCCGCCTGATCAAGCCCCAGCTCAAGTTCCACCATGCCCAGGATCTGCCGGTCTACGCAACCTCGCATATTTCATCGAGTACGGCCAACCCGGACGACGACCGAGACCTGAATGAGATCCTCTTCGTCGACATTCCTTGGATGCTGGATAATCGAGATAATCCCGACCACCGCCAGGTCAAACGCCTGTGGCCGGACACCAGCCAGCGATTCAGTCGCCTGTTCGCGCTCGGCATCGACGCCTACCGAATGATACCGTCGCTGCGCCGCCTGATGATTAATCCCGACGAGTCGATAGCACACAATACCGGCCGCCTGTCGGTGGACAAGCATGGCAGGGTGCATCGCTCGCTGTTGCTTGCGACCTATGAAAATGGCAGGGCTCGACTGCTTGAAATTCCGACCGATTCGAACCTGACCTCCCGCTTATCGCCCTAGACGATGCGCGCAAATCTCGGCAAAGGATTGCATTTCGAAGAACGGGCCAGGGACTGGCTCACCGCGCGCGGACTGCAGCTGCTGCAGGCTAACTACCGCTGTCGCTTCGGCGAAATCGACCTGATCATGTGCGATCGCGAAACGCTTTGCTTCGTCGAGGTCAAGTACCGGCGCTCGTCGGCCTATGGTGGCGCCGCGGCCGCGATTTCGCCGGCGAAGCAACGCAAACTGATCCGCAGTGCACAATGCTATCTCGCGACCCGGCGAGCGCTCGCCGATCATCCGATGCGTTTCGATGCGTTGTTGATTCAGCGCGACGCTAATGGAACCGCCTGCTTCAACTGGATTCGGGATGCCTTTCCTGCAGACGTCTAGCCGTCCACGCCCCCGCCCGGGGTGCGCTACTTGATGACTTTCAGCGTCGGGCCGTCGCTCTTGCGCGGGGACTCGCCCGGATCATCGCTGCCCTCTCTCTCGTCGAGCGGGAACATCATGCCCTCCCCGTTCTCGCGCGCGTAAATCGCGAGCAGTGATGACATCGGGCAGTATACTTGCTGCGCCACGCCGCCAAAGCGCGCCGAAAAAACGATGCGCTCGTTGGCAATATCGAGATCCTGGACCGCGGCGGGTGCGATGTTCAGCACCACCTTGCCGTCGTTGGCAATGCCCTGCGGAATCTGCACCGCCTCGTCGCTCGTGTCGACCAGGATGTAGGGAGTTGTCTCGTTATCGAGTATCCACTGATACAGCGCGCGGACGAGATACGGCTTGCTCGGGGTCATTTCGACGCGGGGTCAGGCCACCATGTCCCGTTCCTGCTCGGACAGGCTGGCCTGAAAAGACGGCCGTGAGAATACCCGCTTCATATAAGTCGTGATCGGCTTGGCCGATTTCGGCAATTCGATGCCATAGTAGGGCAGACGCCACAGTATCGGTGCGATGCTGCAGTCCAGCAGGCTGAATTCGGTCGACAGAAAGTACGGCATCGCGCCGAACACCTCGGACGAGTTGACCAGGCTTTCACCGAGAGCCTTTTTCGCCTGCGCCTTTCGTTTTTCGGTGCCACGCTCGATATCGCCGAGCAGGCTGAACCAGTCGCTTTCGATGCGGAAAACGCTCGTCGAGATACTCGATCAGAACCCGCGCGTTGTACAGCACCAGGTCACGGTCCACCATGGTCGGGACCGTTGCGTAAGGATTCAGATCCAGCAGGTCCTCGGGCAGGTTATTGGTATCCACGTCGTGGATTTCGACAGTGATGTCCTTCTCGGCCAGCACGATCCGCGCCCGATGACATTCGGGGTCGGTCGGAGAAGAAAAACAGCTCATCACCGAGCGGCGAGTGGCCACGACAGACATATTCGATTCCCTCGGATTAGTGTACGTCTTTCCAGTATTCTCGCTTCAATAAATAAGCCAGAACCAGGAAACCCAGCAGAAAGATGATAACGCCGGTACCGATACTCTTACGCGTCTCCCGGTAAGGCTCGGAGAGATAGTCGAGAAACGCGACCAGATCGTAGATCGTATTATCGTACTCGGACGGGCTCATCGAGCCAGGCTTGATGATCTCGAAACCGACGATCACATCGGTTTCATCGCCGTTGGCAGCCGTCTCCGTGCGGTATTTCGGCGCCTGCAGCCCCTGCAGTTCAGCGAGCACGTGCGGCATGCCGACGTTGGCGAACACGCCGTTGTTCACGCCCAAACCCTCGCGACTCTCGTCGACGTAGAAACCGCGCAGGTAGTTGTACAGCCAGTCGACGCCACGTGAGCGCGCCACCAGGGATAAATCCGGCGGCACGGTGCCGAAGGCTTCCTCGGCGTAAGCCGGCGTCATCGTGGTTTTCATCAATTCGCCGACCTTGGTCTTGTTGCCGTTTAGATCGGTAGTAAAAATCAGGTTATCGCGCACCAGATCGTCGGGTATACCGAGATCCCGGCCCACCCGGTTGAAACGCGAATAGGCGGCCGAGTGGCAGCTGAGGCAGTAATTGACGAAGGTGCGGGCGCCGCGTTGCATCGCGGCCTTGTCGCTCCAGTCGATTTCGATATCGTCGTTCGGATAGGTGTAACCGCCACCGGCGGCCAGCCCCTCGAAGGACAGCATCAAACCCAGCATCAATATCAGGAACTGCCTCATTATCGAACCCTCTCTGGAACCGGTTTGGTCTTTTCGTTCTTGCTGATCCACCACAGGCCGACGAAAAAGCCGAAATAACCCACGCTGAACAGGCGCGCAAACAACGTGCGTCCCTCGGTCGCGGGCAGCGCGCCCAGGTAGCCCAGTCCGATAAAGCTGACCACGAGCATGACCAGTAGCCACTTGAACGCCGTGGAACGATAGCGCACCGAGCGCACCTTGCCCCGATCGATCCAGGGCAGCACGAACAGCACGGCGATTGCAGCAAACATCGCGATGACGCCCAACAGCTTGTCCGGGATTGCGCGCAGAATCGCGTAGTACGGCGTGAAGTACCAGACCGGCGCGATGTGCTCGGGCGTCTTGAACTGGTTGGCCGGCACGAAATTCGCGTACTCGAGAAAGTAACCGCCCATTTCCGGGGCGAAGAACACGACCACGCTGAACAGGATCAGGAACACGACGACTCCGACGATATCCTTGACCGTGTAGTAAGGATGGAACGGAATGCCGTCCAGCGGGACACCGTTTTCGTCCTTGTTCTTCTTGATCTCGATGCCGTCCGGATTGTTCGAGCCGACCTCGTGCAACGCGATAATGTGCATCACCACGAGCAGCAGCAGCACGATCGGCACGGCGACGACGTGCAGCGCGAAGAAGCGGTTCAGCGTGGCGTCGGAGACGACGAAATCACCACGGATCCAGAGCGTCAGGTCGTCGCCGACCAGCGGAATCGCCCCGAACAGCGAAATGATGACCTGCGCTCCCCAGTAGGACATCTGACCCCAGGGCAGCAGGTATCCCATGAAAGCCTCCGCCATCAGCGCGAGGAAAATGAACATGCCGAAAATCCAGATCAGTTCACGCGGTTTCTGGTAAGAACCGTAGATCAGCGCGCGAAACATATGCAGGTAAACCACGATGAAAAACGCCGAGGAGCCGGTCGAGTGCAGGTAGCGGATCAACCAGCCCCAGTCGACATCGCGCATGATGTACTCGACCGAGCTGAACGCCATTTCGCCATCGGGCTTGTAATGCATGGTAAGAAAGATCCCGGTGACAATCTGAATGACCAGTACAAGCAGCGCCAGCGAGCCGAAAAAATAAAAGAAATTAAAATTCTTCGGCGCATAGTACTTCGACAAATGCTCTTCGAACATCTTGGTCAACGGAAACCGCGCGTCGATCCAACCCAGGAATCCGCCTGTATTCTTGTCGCTCATTACGCTACTCCATCTTCGCCAATCAACACCACATCTTCACTGACGAAGTAGTGCGGCGGAACGGTCAGGTTGGTCGGCGCCGGAACACCCGAGTACACGCGACCGGCAAAATCGAACTTGGAGCCGTGACAGGGGCAGAAAAAGCCGCCCTGAAAATCGGAAGTGATTTCCGGCCTGTAGGTCGGCGAACAGCCCAGGTGGGTGCAGATTCCCTCGATAATCAATATTTCCGGTCGACGCGAACGATACTCGTTGGTTGCATACTCGGGCTGAATGCTCTGGTTCGAATCCGGATCGCGCAATTCGTCGATCACCCTGGGCAGGGTTGCCAGCGCCTTTTCATCGCGCCGCACGACCCAGACCGGCTTGCCTCTCCACTTGACGATGATCTGCTGCCCGGGCTGCAGCTTGCTAATATTCGCTTCGACCGGCGCGCCGGCGGTACGGGCCCGAGCGCTCGGCGCCCAGCTGCCGAGAAACGGCACCGCCACGAAAACCGTACCCACGGCTCCCACGACCACCGTCCCCGCAGTCAGAAATCGCCTGCGGTTGTTATCAACATCATCTGAAGACATTCGAATTCTTCCCCGATTGAAAGATTGGAGTCCCGGGGCAAGAGGCCTTTGACCCGGGGATAAAAACGGTCGCTAGAATAGCTTACTTTAACTTTTTCGTCGAGGGCATGGGGGCCTAATATCAGCAATTTAGCGCTGTTTTCGGTAATTTCTTCGAGGCGCCCTCAAACCGGGTTGGGGATATCGATAAATTGCCAGGATAACTCGAATCGCCGCGCGATCTCGGCCGCGAGCGCCTGCACGCCGTAGCGCTCGGTGGCGTGATGGCCGGCGGCGATGTAGTGAATCCCCAGTTCCCGCGCCTGGTGGAAAGTCTGCTCGGATACCTCGCCGCTGACGAACGCATCCACGCCGCGCGCGGCGGCCACTTCGATAAATCCCTGCGCCGCGCCGGTGCACCAGGCCAGGCGCTCGATCGGATGCTCGCCGGCGCTGATGGCAAGCGGCCGCGTCTGCAGCCGCGTTTCCAGCTCGGCGCTCAACTCGTCTAGCGATCGAGGCGCCGCGAGCCTGCCTTCGCAGACCAGATCCTGCTCGCCGAAACGCGCCTCGCACTGCCAGTCCATGATGCGCGCCAGTTGCGCGTTGTTACCGACTTCGGGATGCACGTCGAGCGGAAGGTGAAACGCGAGCAAATTCATATCGTGCCTGATTAAACTGCCAATCCGCCTGCCCCGGGTGCCGGTGATCGGCAACGGTTCACCTTTCCAGAAGTATCCGTGGTGAACCAGCAGCGTATCGGCACCGGCCTCGGCGGCCGCGTCGATCAGCGCCTGGCTGGCGGTAACGCCGCAGACCAGGTGACGCACCTCGTCGTTGGCCTCGACCTGTAATCCGTTCGGGCAGTAGTCGGCGAAGTCGTCCACCCGAAGGTAATCGGCGCAAAAATCACAAAGCTGTCGGAGTTGCATTGCGGTAAATCCTGTGCTGTCGACGCTATGATACTATCGCCCGATGAAACTAATCAAAGCGGTTCTTTTCCTGCTGCAGTTCGGCCTGATCGGGCTTGCGCTGGCGGTGATTTACGTGGTCTGGACCAGCGACCGCAGCAAGGACGAGCTGGTCAGTTTCCTGTCCTCGTCGCAAGCCGTGACGCAGGGTACCGACGGCTTTACCTATTCCTATGCCGACGCGGTAGAGTCTTCGGCCGCATCGGTGGTCACGATCTACACCTCGAAAAAGGTGCGCGCGAAGACGCATCCGCTGCTCGAGGATCCGATCTTCGGCCAGATATTCGGCGACCAGTTGCAGCGCCGCGACCGCAGTCGCGACCAGTTCAACCTCGGCTCCGGCGTGATCATCGGCAACGAGGGTTACATCCTGACCAACCAGCATGTCATTGACGGCGCCGATGAAATCCTGATTGCGCTCGCCGACGGTCGCGGCAGCGAGGCGGTGCTGGTCGGCCAGGACAAGGATACCGATATCGCCGTGCTGCAGATACCGCTCGAGGGGATGAACGGCATTCGCGTTGCCGAATCTCGACCGCTGCGCGTCGGTGACGTGGTGCTGGCAATCGGTAATCCACTCAACGTCGGCCAGACCGTCACCATGGGCATCGTCAGCGCCACCGGGCGCAACCGTATCGGCCTGAACACTTTCGAGAACTTCATCCAGACCGACGCGGCGATCAATCCCGGCAACTCCGGCGGCGCGCTGGTCAACGCCCGCGGCGAGTTGATCGGTATCAATACCGCAATCTTCAGCCAGGCAGCGGGCGCGCAGGGTATCGGCTTCGCGATCCCAACCGGAATCGCGCTGGATATCATGCGCCAGATCATAGACTCCGGCCAGGTCTCGCGTGGCTGGCTCGGGGTCGAGGGCACCGAGATTACCGCGAGCGCTGCCGTCGCAACCGGGAACCCGGCTATCCGCGGGGCCCTCATCGTCGGCGTGTTCATGGACAGTCCGGCCGAGAAAGCGGGCATCCGCGCCGGCGATGTCATCGTCGAGGTCGACGGTGCATCGATCCAGGGAATCCGCGACCTGCTGGACCAGATCACGATGCAGGCCCCCGGTGACGAGGTCGAGGTCAAACTGTACCGGGGACGGCAGGAACTGACCCTGAAAATGCAGGTCGTGCAGCGACCGCAGGGCTGAGCCTCGGGAAGCGATTACCGTCGGACTTGGATCGACCTAGTCGAGTTCGACCTCGTCAGCGACGCCGTCGGGCGGTACATCGTCTTCGATCTCGACAAATCCTCCGCCCGCCAGGTCGAGCGCATCGAAAAATTCGGTCGAGTTCGCGTACCCCTCGAATACGGTGCCCAGCAACGGGTCCGGGTCAACCATGTACTCGATTCCCAGGACCGTGATGGAGAAATCCCGCGTGTAGCTGTCAATAGCGCCCTCAAGCTTCAGGTCTTCGGGGTCGACGCGCTTGACGATGCTCGCGATAACCTCGCCATTCACTTCCTGGCCCTCGACGCGAACGAAGTTGGTTGCCTGCAGCTGGTTCAGGTTAAAGTTCTGTACCGCGCCGGTATCGTCCTTGAACAACGTCTGGCCGTTCGTCCTGACCGAAACGGTTCCGGCCAGGGGAAGATAACTGACCTCGAAACGATTGTCGTTCGCGTCGACGAAATTGACGAAAGTGCGCAACTTGGTTTCACCCTGCCTGAGTTCGACCTCGTCGGCGATCAGCGTGCCACCGACGATCTCGCCCTCGACCTCGACCTCGACGCCATTTGCAACGATCGCACCTTCGGGCGAAATTCGCGCATCGCTCGCGTTGACCCGCTGCGCGCCGATAAAGAAATCCGCATCGATATCGGTAAAGCCGGAAACGATCCCTTGCAGGCTGATATCGTCGACGTTTTCGTCGAAGTCCTCGTCTTCATACTCGACCTCATCGGCAATCACCGACAGATCGTTCTGAATAACGCCCTTTACTTCGACGTATAAATCCTCAACCAGGACGTCGCCCGGCACATCTAGTTCGGTCGCAGCATTGGTAAATATATCGGGGCCGGTGCCATCAATTTGAAAGTTTTCGTCCGGGGGCGTGCCCGACAGGTTCTTGATCGCACCGCGCAGTTCAACCTGCGTCGATCCCGGAATCAGATCGTCGCGGAATTTCACGTAGGTCGCGACAATGTCGACCCCGGAGGACGCGGGGGACCTGAATCCACTGACTTCGACGATGTCGGGTACATTCGGATCGCCCTCCATGCCGATCTGGGTGAAGCTGGTATCTTCAAATATCGTCTTGGTTTCATCGATCGCGATCGTCTTGCCAAAAACACTGAAGGTTCTTCCCCCGTCGACGGGTATGCTGACCGCGGTAACCGGGCCCTCGATTTCGTCGTCGTATATGACCTTCAATGCCTTGCCGGTGTAGGCCCCGTCCTGGGTCTCGACTTCGAGCCTGACCACCATGCCGACAGCGAGATCATCCTGTCCGATGCCCGCCCCCGATGCGCCGTCGACAATGAACTGGCTGCTGCTCGTATCGTAACGGTTGCCGTTGACGTAGACGCTGCCGAAGCCGGTAATCGTGCCAAACACGATGCCGGTGCCACCGATTCCGGCCGAAACGATCGCGCTGACAACGCTACTGCTGCCACCGCAAGCGCTGAGCAGCAGGCCTGAAAGCAGGAGCGATGCGATGGTAACGCCCGGCTTCACCTTTTTTTGCCTCGGTTGTGTCATGTCTTGTCTTCCTGTTCCTTCGCGTCGGGCTCGTGGTAAAACACGCTCACGCTGAGCTCGACGCTCTCTTCGTCGTTCGATTCGTGCTGCGCGAGGTACAGGTCGACTTCTTCGAGGAAGGCCTGGCCCTTGCGCTTCAAGAACTGTTTTATTTCCGGCACCGCGGCCGGCGCGACCTGCGGGTTCGATGCCTTGCGCTGAAAGCGCAGATCGGCCTCGTTCGCGGTCAGGTTGTAATCAATGGTTTCGATCAGCTGCGCGGCATCGGTGCCGAGGATTTTCAATTTCTCCTCCGGATCATCGGACGGCAGGTAGGCGTGACTCAGCAGGCGCAGCCGGTTGTCGTCGGTGAAACGGATATTGTTCGAACTTAGTAACACTTTCTGCATCGCCGCGACCGGCATGTCGCCGCTGTATTGCCTCACCAACTCGCTGAACGAATCCTGGCCCTCGTATTC
Source organism: Gammaproteobacteria bacterium (assembly GCA_041564355.1). GTDB lineage: Bacteria > Pseudomonadota > Gammaproteobacteria. The sequence goes on from JBFGQE010000002.1 coordinate 24,767, forward strand.
CAGGTCGCGCGGATTTCCATCCTTGCGCAGAAATCGCGGGTCATTGATCCAGCCACCGAGCACCCGTACCGCCCGATTGTACTGCTGGCTGGCCAATTCACCTTGATCGGCGTCACGCTCGTGCAATTTCTTGACTTCCTTGCGATTCATCCCGGTCAGGATCGCAACATGGGATATGGTCTGCTTTTTTCCACGCGGGGCGAACTCGTCGAAGGCGACATCGACGAAACTCTCCCGCGCGATGCGGTCGAACTCGCCGTAGGACATGCCGTTGCGCAGCAAGGTTTTCGCCAGAGCCATCAGTATTTTTCTCAGTGTGTTTCGCAGCGTTTCTTGCATGGTGTCCAGAGTCAGAAGCCCGAGGTCCAATTTCAACACACGGGCTTCTCGTTCACTAGTCTTCCAGCTCGGCTTTGTCGAAAACGCCGTTGCTGTCCGAATCCTCGATTTCGATAAATCGACCGACCGCGAGCGCATCGAAAAACGCCTCGGCAGTCATATTTACATCGTTTTCGTCTTCGAAAGTCGCCGCGGAAAGATCGAAATCGATTCCCAGCAGGCGTACCTTGCGGGTGGTCTTGACGAAATCCTGAAGCGGCGCCTCGATTTCGATTTCGTTGGCTGACTCGCGTTCGATTTCGACCGCATTGATCACTCCCGAACCGTCCCCGAAAGCCTCGAGCTCAACGAAGTTACCCGCGGAGAAATCAGCCAGTTGCGTGACCGGGTTTCCGGTTTGGTCTTCCAGTTCGGTCTGCGCGCTGACCCGAGCGACAACATCGCTGCCGTTAAACCTGAAGGTGACGCGATCGCTGCCCACTGCCGCAAGCGGCGCGCTGATCTTGATCTTGTTGCCGCGCTGCTTGACCTTGTCGGCAAACAGCACGCCTTTGACCACCTGCCCTTCGACTTCGACGGTCACGCCGTCGTCCAGTACCAGCGAGGTGGGAAAAAGCACCGCGCCACCGGCATCCACCGGCATACCCTGGACAATAAAACTGTCGTCGGCGGGATCGAAATCTGAAATAACGCCCTCGATTTCGAATTCGTCCACATCGTCGAAATCGTCGTCCTCGCCCTCTATCTTGTCCGCGATCAGCGACGTGCCGGCGCCATCGAGACGGCCCTCGACCTCGACCAGCAAATCGTCCGCCAGCGTGGAAATATCCTCCCGCTCGGTCGCGGTATCGTAACTGACCGGAAATCCGTTGATCGTGAAACTGGTCATGGTCAGATTGTCGATCCGACCGCGAATCTCGATCTCGTCATCGTTGGCCTGCAATTCGACATGGGTCGCGACCAGCCCCGAGTCCGTGGTAAACCCGCTGACCTCGAGTACGTCACCCAGGGCGACCGTGGCGAAGCTCAATCCGCCATCGTCGTCGAAGATCGTATTCGCGTTGATTTCAACATTTTGTCCGAGGATCAGCAGCGTCTTGCGGGTCAGGTCAAGCGGATCAGGAGTAATACTGGCGACCGGGCCCTTGAGTTCATTGTCGTACTCGATGTGCTCGGCGCGCCAGTTGCGCCGATCGTCGGTGGAGCCGCGTACGGTTACGACCATGCCGATTCGAAGTTCGGCCTCGCTGCCAGGATTGTCGTCGACGATAAAGCGTGTACCGCCGGTATGGAAGCGAATGCCGTTGACATAGACGCTGCCGAATCCGGTAATCATGCCGCGGCTCGCAATCGAATCGATACGGGTATCGTCGGAATCCGAAGACGACCCGCCACAGCCTGAAGCCATCGCGGCAAGCATCGCCAGCGCGATCGCGGAGATTTTACAGGTCGGTCCATTCAGTTTCATTTTTCACCTCAATTGGGATTTTATTCCCAAAATAATAAAAAGTCTTTAAAAAACCCGCCAAAACATACGGCAGGGGAATAATCATATTTGGGATTATATTCCCAAATTTATCAAAGAGCAAGATTTAATTGCCGCTCTCGGTGAAAAAATGTTAGCAATGAGGGCGAAACGCCCGCAAAGGCCGTGGTGGACGTGAACGCTCACGAGATCCCGCTTAAGCGCCGGGGCGCTGTTCGGGAGGAACCGACGTCAGGCGTCGGACCGCTTGATGCGATACTCGGCAGAACGGGCGTGTGCGACGAGGCCCTCGCCGCGCGCGAGCGTCGAGGCGACCTTGCCCTGCGCGGACGCGCCAGCAGCGGAGCAGCCGATCAGGCTGGATCGTTTCTGGAAATCGTAAACCCCGAGCGGCGACGAGAAGCGCGCGGTACCCGAGGTCGGTAACACGTGATTCGGTCCGGCGCAGTAGTCACCGAGCGCCTCGGCGGTGTAGCGGCCGAGGAAAATGGCGCCGGCGTGACGGATCGATGCGGCAACCTCGCGCGCATTGTCCAGCGATAGCTCGAGGTGTTCCGGCGCGATCCGGTTGGCGACCTCGACCGCCGTCGCCAGGTCCGGCACCCCGATCAAGGCCCCACGGGCGCTCAGCGATTGGTCGATAATGTCGCGCCGCGGCATTTCCTCGATCAGGCGCTCGATGCTCTCAGCCACGCGGTCGAGAAAGTCGCCATCCGGCGAGAGCAGGATTGCCTGCGCGTCCTCGTCGTGCTCGGCCTGGGAAAACAAGTCCATCGCAATCCAGTCCGGATCGGTCTTGCCATCACAAATCACCAGGATCTCGGACGGTCCGGCAACCATGTCGATGCCGACCGTGCCGAATACCATTCGCTTGGCGGTAGCCACGTAAATATTGCCCGGACCGACGATCTTGTCTACCGCCGGCACGGTTTCGGTGCCATAGGCCAGAGCCGCCACCGCCTGCGCGCCGCCGATCGTGAACACGCGACTGACGCCGGCGATATGCGCGGCGGCGAGCACGAGTTCATTGACCACGCCACGCGGGGTCGGCACGACCATGATCAACTCATCGACGCCCGCTACCGCGGCCGGTATCGCGTTCATCAGTACCGACGATGGATACGCGGCCTTGCCGCCAGGCACGTAAAGACCGACCCGGTCCAGCGGGCTGACCTGCTGCCCGAGCAGGGTGCCATCCTCGTCGGTGTATTCCCAGGAGTCGAGTTTTTGTCTTTCGGCATAAGTCCGAATCCGCGCGGCCGCGTGCTCGAGCGCCTCGCGTTCGGCCGTCTCGATGCCGGCGCAGGCCTCGCGCAAGCGCGCCAGCGGCATCTCCAGCTCGCTCGCCGCGCTGACGTCGAGCCCGTCGAAACGCGCGGTCAGTTCGAGCAGGGCCTCGTCCCCGTCGCTTCTGACTCGCTGCAGAATGTCGCGAACCGTGTCAACCACCCGTTCGTCGGTTCCCGCATCCCAATCCAGCAGTTCGCGCAGCTCGGCTTCGAACCCGGCGGCGCGGCTGTCGAGGCGTCGAATCTGCATCAGTCGACCGCCTGCTCTATGCGCTCGACCAGCGCGGTCACCGCGCGATTTTTCATTTTCTGCGCGGCGCGGTTTACGATCAGGCGCGAGCTGACGTCCATGATGAGTTGCAGCGGCGACAGGCCGTTCGCCTTCAGCGTGTTGCCGCTGTCGACGAGATCGACGATGACATCGGCCAGCCCGACCATCGGCGCCAGTTCCATCGAACCGTAGAGCTTGATCAACTCGACCTGGCGCCCCTGTTCATGGAAAAACCGGCGCGTGATTTCCGGGTACTTGGTGGCAACGCGCAGGCGGCCGTTGGGCAACGGTTTATCGGCGTATCCCGCGGTCATCATGCGGCATGGCGCAATCCCGAGATCGACGCGCTCGTAGAGGCCTTCCCCGCCATGCTCGGCAAGCACGTCCTTGCCGGCGACGCCGAGATCGGCTGCACCGTACTGCACGTAGGTCGGCACGTCCGCGGAGCGAATCAGCACCAGCCGGACGGATTCGTCGCTGGTCGCAAACACCAGTTTGCGGCTGCTGGCGACGTCATCCAGCGGTTCGATTCCGGCCCGCGCCAGCAGTGGCAGGGTCTCATCGAGAATCCTGCCCTTGGCCAGGGCAATGGTCAGGTTTTCAGACATGGGCGATTAGTTCGGTACGCGCTTGATTTGAGCACCGAGGACGGCGAGTTTTTCCTCGATGTGATCGTAGCCGCGGTCGATGTGGTAAATCCGGTCCACCACGGTCTCGCCCCGCGCCACCAGGCCGGCCAGAATCAGGCTCGCCGAGGCACGCAGGTCGGTCGCCATGACCGGTGCGCCGTTCAACGAATCGACGCCCTTGATGATCACGGTATTGCCCTCGAGGTGCACGTCCGCGCCGAGGCGCATGAATTCCTGGATGTGCATAAAGCGATTTTCGAATACCGTTTCGGTGACCGAGCCGGTGCCCTCGGCAATCGAGTTCAACGCGCAAAACTGCGCCTGCATGTCGGTCGGAAACCCGGGGTAAGGCGCGGTGCGAATATTGACCGACCGCGGTTTGCGGCCTTCCATGTCGAGCTCGATCCAGTCATCGCCGCTGTCGATAACCGCGCCGGCTTCGCTCAGCTTGGCAATAACCGAATCGAGCAGGCGCGGGTCGGTGCGCTTGATCAGCACCTTGCCGCCGGTGATTGCCGCCGCAGCAAGATAGGTGCCCGTTTCGATACGGTCGGGCAGTACCGAGTAATCGCAGCCACGCAGTCTCTCGACCCCGTGGATCGTGATCAGGTCGGTACCGGCGTCCTCGACGCGTCCGCCCATCGCGTTGATGAAATCGGCGAGGTCGACCACCTCCGGTTCGCGCGCCGCATTTTCGATAATCGTGACTCCCTCGGCCAGGCTCGCCGCCATCATCAGGTTTTCGGTACCGGTCACCGTGACCTGATCCATGACGATGCGCGCCCCCTTCAGGCGGCTGCAGCGCGCACGGATGTAACCCTGCTCGACGGTGATATCTGCTCCCATGGCTTCGAGTCCGCTCAGGTGCATGTCGACCGGCCGCGCGCCGATCGCACAACCGCCGGGCAGCGATACCTCGGCCTCGCCGAAACGGGCCAGCAGCGGCCCCAGCACGAGAATAGAGGCGCGCATGGTTTTCACCAGCTCGTATGGGGCAAAGGTATTTTCCAGCGTGGTCGGGTCGACCTCGATGCTCATTTTTTCACCGATGGTCAGCGAGACGCCCATGCGGCCGAGCAGTTCCATGGTCGTGGTCACGTCGTGCAGGTGCGGGACATTACGAATTATCACCGGACTGTCGGCAAGCAGGGTGCCGGCAAGAATCGGCAACACCGCGTTTTTCGAGCCGGATACCCTGACCTCTCCCGAAAGCGGTATCCCGCCGTTGATGATTAACTTGTTCATGCACAACCCGTGGCAGCAAGGGCGGGTATTCTAGCAGGAAAAACCTGAAATTTTCCGATTTTCCCGCGGCCGACTCCGCACCCCCGAAATCCGCCGACTCGATCTTTTATCCTACTGCTGGTTACGCTCCTTGAGGGTTTGCAGCAGGCCGTCGACCCCGTTTTTGCTGATCGCGCGCGCAAAGCTGGATCGATAGTTGGTGACCAGGCTGACCCCATCGACGCTGATGTCGAACACCTTCCAGCCGTCATCGCCGAGGCGCAAGGTGTAGTGGATCGGGATCGGGAATCCGCCGGCCTGTTCGATTTCGGTGCGCACGACGACCTTGCCGTCGGCTTCACTGCCCTCCGTCGGCAGGTAAATAATCTTTTGGTCGGTATACTCGAGCAGCGCGGAGCTATAGGTACGCACCAGCAGCTGGCGAAACTCGGCGACGATCGCCGGTTTTTGCTCGGCATTGACATCTTTCTCGTAGCGCCCCAGCGCGAGATCGGTCATCGCGTCGAAGTCGAAATGTGGCAATACGACATTGTCGACGAGACGGTATATATTTTGCGGGTCGCTTTTGTAAGTGTCCGCGTTGTTCTTGATCTCGGCCAGCACCTTCTCCGACGTATCCCGAATCAGGCGCTCGGGCCCGGCCGCGGCAAGCGCCGGGGACAACATGATAATCAGTAACAGGCTTGTTATTTTTTTCACTGGAAAACCCCGCTTACGCTTTGCAATCTGGCGACATGGTTATTGAAATCATTGACCGCGCGCAGGTAATCGGAATAGGCGAGCACGTAGACCTGCATCGCGGTCAGCACCTTGTCCGCCTGTTCCAGGCCGGCTTCGAAATCGGCATAAGCCGCAATCATCCAGCGCCGCCCGGCCTGCGCGCTGTCGCGCATGGAGCGGATCGACTGGTGCCTGGCCTGCATCGCGTAGTACTGCTCGCGCACCTGGAACGGAATACCCGAACGCACGAATGACGCCTTCTGCACGAGCGCATCGAGTTCGGCCTGGGCCTGCGCAACGCGGGCCGGCTGCGCGCCCTGCTCCCATTGCCAGCGAAGGCCGATTACCGGCGAGGCCGCCACGTGGTTAAACGGATCGTAGATATGCGGATTATCGAGACGGTCCCGGTCCGGCGCATAGGCCAGCGATCCGGCAACCCCGGCAAATACGATCGGCTTCTTGCCGGCGCGGGTCGCCTCCACCAGCGCTCTGCGCGCGGCTAGCCCGGCCTCGACCTGGGTAAATTCCGCCCGGTTCTCGAGCGCGATATCGATCCATTCCTCGAGACTTTCCAGCGGCAATGAAACGGGTTGCAGGCGGCGCTCGGCCAGCTCGATCCTGTCTTCCTCCCGACCGGTAAGCAGTTTCAATCCGGCCATTGCGATGGCCTCGATCTGTTTCGCCTCGGCGAGAAAGCTGTCCACCAGCCCCAGCCCGGACTGCAGCGCGAAGCGATCGCTCTGCTTCGCCCTGCCGCTGCCGTCCTCCAGCCATTTCTCGATCAGGTCGAGCGCAGCCTCGAGTCGACGCCGCGTATCTTCGAGCAGGAAACGGGTATCGCGCGCGGTGAGGTAACCGTAATATGCCTTGACTACCTGAAGGCCGATCTCGTCGCGCTGCAACTCCACGTCCTGTTGCTTGACCGTGATATTGTTCTGCGCCGCACGCTGGTAATTCTCGAGGCGGCCAAAGGTCGCCAGCGGCTTGACGATACTGAAGGTCAGCCCACCCCAGAGCGAATAGCCGTCGTCGAAATCGTAGGTATCGTCTCGCGGCTCGCAGTTACTGCTGCAGGAGGTTTCGCCGTCATCATAAAATCCGCCATCGACTCCAGTGGTGATCGCAAGGAAACTGTCGACCGAGTAGCGCAAGCCGCCCGAGCCCTCGGCTTCCTGCAGCAGGCCCTCCGCTTTGCGCACGAAGGCCTGTTTTTCCTCGATTCGCGGGTCGTGCGCGAGCGCGAGTTCGATCGCCTGCTGCAGGCTCAGTTTTTCCTGCGCCTGCAGGCTGCTGCAAACGAGCAAAAAGACAAGCCCGGAAAAATTAATACAGAAATGTTTCATGGCCGCCATTGTTCCGTTGTGATGCTGAATAGAAACTGACTATAACCGCTGGGATGCGAGTCATTGGTCGAAGTCTAGCCGGTCTGCCGACGCAAGTGAACGGCGAAAACTCCAATTGCGGATCATTCCATAAATTTACTGGCAAATTAGTCGCATTATCGTTAGTGTTCAGCTGCATACCAATCTGATAACAAGCTTCTTATGTCCAGACCGCTGACCGATCAGCATAGCTTTGGCTATGATGAACTCATTCAGTGTGGCAAGGGTAACCTGTTCGGACCCGGAAACGCCCTGCTTCCGCTGCCGCCGATGTTGATGTTCGATCGTATCATCGAGATCAACGAAACCGGCGGTCGCTACGATAAAGGCGAGATCATTGCCGAGCTCGACGTCAACCCGGAGCTCTGGTTTTTCAAATGCCATTTCGAAACCGATCCGGTCATGCCGGGCTGCCTCGGGCTCGACGCGATGTGGCAGCTGATCGGTTTTTTTCTCGGCTGGAAAGGCGGGCCCGGCCATGGTCGCGCGCTGGGGGCAGGCGAGGTCAAATATTTCGGCCAGGTCCTGCCGGACGCGCAGCTGGTGACTTATCGAATCAGCATGAAGCGCGTCATCATGCGCAAGCTGGTCATGGGAATCGGCGACGCATCGATGGAGGTGGACGGCCGCGAAATCTACAGCGCGAGAGACCTGCGCGTCGGCCTGTTTACCTCGACCGACGATTTCTGACCCCGCCTAGACTGACACAACTATGCTGATTTCAGTCGTCGCCGTGGTCGCAGGTCTGGTGTTGCTGATCTGGAGTGCCGATCGTTTTGTCGAGGGCGCCGCGGCCTGCGCCCGGCTGTCGGGCGTTTCGACATTGATCATTGGCATCATCGTGGTCGGATTCGGCACCTCGGCACCCGAAATTGGCGTTTCCGTGGTCGCCGCGCTCGAAGGCACCCCGGATATCGCGATCGGTAACGCGCTGGGTTCCAACATCGCCAACATCGGCCTGATCCTCGGGGTGACCGCGATTCTGGTGCCGATTCCGGTCGAAAGCCGCCTGATGAAGACCGAGTACCCGCTGCTGCTGCTTGCGACCGCGGTGATGGGCTGGTGCCTGTTCGATCTTCGCCTGACCTGGGTCGATGGCGTCGTGCTGCTCGGCCTGCTCAGCCTGATCCTGTATTACCTGGTGCAGCAGCACCGCCGCCACGCGCGAGAATATGCGCGCCTCGATCAGGATACCGCGCTCGTTGCCGAAACGATCGAAATCTCGGAAGACATGACCATGGCCGGCGCGGTCGGCTGGATACTGTTCGGGCTGATCCTGCTGGTCGGCAGCTCCAAGCTGCTGGTCTGGGGCGCGTCGAACATTGCCCTCGCCTTCGGCGTCAGTGAACTGATTATCGGTCTGACCATCGTCGCGCTGGGCACCAGCCTGCCGGAACTCGCCGCGTCGATCGCCAGCCTGAAAAAAGACGTGCCCGATGTCGCGATCGGCAACGTCATCGGCTCGAATCTGTTCAACTCGCTCGCGGTTATCGGGCTACCCGCGGTCATGACTTCGTTTACCATCGATCCCGCGGCGCGATCGCGTGACCTGTCGGTGGTGGTCGCGTTAACCGTTGCGCTGATCCTGATGTCGCGCTTCCCGGGCGCATTGCCGCGTCACCTGACGCGCGGCAAGGGTATATTTCTGTTCGCCGCTTTTGTTATTTACCAGTTATATTTGTATTATCAAATCGTCGCGGCATAACTATGACAGATCACGCCTACATCGAACTTGGCCTGGCCGTTTTAAAAACCGAAGCAGACGCGATCACGGCGTTGAGCAAACGCCTGGATCAAAGCTTCCACGACGCCTGTGAACTGATCCTGCAGTGCGACGGACGCATCGTCGTCACCGGCATGGGCAAGTCAGGACATATCGGCAACAAGATCGCGGCAACGCTTGCCAGCACCGGCACGCCCGCTTTCTTCATGCACCCCGGCGAAGCCAGCCACGGCGATCTCGGCATGATTACCGCGCATGATCTCGTCATTGCGTTGTCCAACTCGGGCGAAACCAGCGAGATCACGCTGCTGCTGCCTTTGCTCAAGCGGCTGGGGATTCCGCTGATCGCGTTGACCGGCAAACCATCATCCACGCTGGCGCGCAGCGCCGATATCCACCTCGACGTCAGCGTCGCCCGGGAAGCCTGCCCGCTCGGCCTCGCGCCGACCTCGAGCACCACCGCGAGCCTCGCCATGGGCGATGCGCTCGCGATCGCGGTACTCGAGGCGCGCGGTTTTACCGAGGAAGATTTTGCGCTGTCGCATCCGGGCGGAGATCTGGGCCGGCGCCTGCTGCTGCGGGTCAGCGATATCATGCATACGGGCGATGCCATACCGCTGGTTACCGCGGCGACCACATTGAAGCACACGCTGATCGAAATGACCGCGAAAGGTCTCGGCATGGCCGGCGTCATCGATGACGGCGACAGGCTGATCGGGATCTACACCGATGGCGACCTGCGCCGCACCTTCGAGAAAATGCCCGACATCGCGACCGCGCGGGTAACCGATTTCATGACCGCCAATCCGGTTACCATCGAAGCCGAGCGAATCGCCAGCGAAGCCCTGAAGCTGATGCACGATAAAAAGATTAACGCGCTGATGGTAGTCGATGCAGAGCGTCGCGTTCAGGGTGCGTTAAACATGCATGATTTACTAAGGGCCGGTGTCGTCTAGAGGACAAGCATGAGCACGATTGCCGACCAGGCCAGAAAGGTACGATTGCTGATCGTCGATATCGACGGTGTACTGACCGATGGTGGACTGCAATTCGATAATAATGGCGAAGAGTACAAGACCTTCAACTCCCTCGACGGTCATGGCATTCGCATGCTGCTCGACTGCGGCATCGACGTGGCGGTCATAACCGGCCGCGAGTCGGCCATCGTGCGACATCGCATGGGCGAACTCGGCGTGACCCACGTCTACCAGGGCAATCGCGACAAGCTGGCCGCACTGGAACAGCTGCTGGCGGCAACCGGGCTCGACGCGGACCGGCTCGCCTACGTCGGCGACGATCTGCCCGATCTGCCGGTGATGCGCCGGGTCGGCTTTGCCATCGCGGTGCAAAACGCGCATAGCTTTGTCAAGCAGCACTGCGACTGGGTGACCACCCTGCCGGGCGGCAAGGGCGCGGTGCGCGAGGTCACGGACTTCATCCTGCAGTCACAGGCGCTGCTCAAGGATAAACAGGACAGCTATCTCGAATGAAATCTCGAATTCTGATATTTGTCGTCCTGCTCGGCCTCGCCGCGATCGCGATCGGCTGGGTTTACGAAGCCCGTCTCAAGCCGGAAATCCGCCAGGCCGAGCTGATCATTCCGGATAATATCGATTACTTCTTAACCGGCCTGCATTATCGCGCGATGAACGCGGACGGCGTGCTCGACTACGAGTTCGACAGCCGACGCCTCGAGCATCATCCGCGCACCGATGTGAGTCACATCGAGCTGCCATCACTGCAGATTCACCGGGCGGGAGATCGCTGGCGTATCGATTCGCGGCTCGGCCGGTTCGAGCATCGGCAAAATCGGCTTCACCTCGAACAGGACGTGGTGGTGGAGAAATTCGGCGAAGCGCCGCTGCGCCTGCTCGGCGAACGCATCAGTTTCGAACCGGACCGCGACCTGGTCAGCAGCGACAGTCGCATCGTCATCCTCACCGACGAGTCGCGTATCGAGGCCGAGCAGGCCGTGTTCAACATCGCCGATGGGATCTATTCCCTGCGTCGAGCCAAAGCGGTTTACCGGGATGCCGATCAAGCCGGTTAGCCTGCTCGCGCTGTTGCTGTTACCCGCCGTCAGCCTGGCGTTGTCGACCGATGGCGACCAGCCGATCGCGGTCGAGGCGGATCACCTGGAGGTTCGAGACAAGGACAATATCAGTATTTACCGGGGCAACGTCAGCCTGGTACAGGGCAGTCTCGAAATCCGTTCCGATCGACTGGTGATTCATTTCAACGATCGGCGCGAACTGGTGCTGATGGAAATGACCGGGCAACCGGCGACTTTCCGCCAGCTCGACGACGAGCGCAAGGAAATGCTCGGCCAGGCGAACAGGATAAATTACATCGAATCCGAGTCCCGGCTGGAGCTGTTCGACGAGGCCCGCTTCAGCCGTAACGGCGATACCATCGAGAGCAACCA
>JBFGQE010000003.1:0-32671 GCA_041564355.1 Gammaproteobacteria bacterium
CAGGGAGACTACCGGCTGGCGCGAGCGATCGAATATGTTGCGCTGAAAGCCCCTGGCAAGCTGGTCGAATTCATGCCGCTGGCCGCTCTGCTCGGCAGCATGCTGAGTCTTGGCGCGTTGGCGGGCAACAGCGAGATCATCGCGATGCAAGCTTCCGGAGTCTCGTTGCCGCGATTGCTTGCCTCGGTCATGCAGGCAGCGCTGGTGCTTGCACTGATTACCTGGCTCGTCGCGGACTGGATTGTGCCCGCCAGCGAGACCGGCGCCAAGCGCATCAAAAACCGGGTGCAGGAAGAAACCTCGGTGCTGAATTCGCAGCAGGGAATCTGGATCAAGGACGAATCGCGAGTCGTGCATATCGGTTCGTTGTTGCCAAACGGCTACGCGCGCGACGTCGAAATCTTCGAACTCGATGCGCAGGATCGTTTGCTCGAGGTGCTGCGGGCCGCGAGCGCGGTGCCGCTCGACCGGGGCTGGGAATTGCACCAGGTGGAACGCTCGATCATCGGGGGCGATGAAATCGGCTCGGAGCGCCTGGACCGACTGGTTTATCGGGGTAACCTGTCGCGTGACCTGTTACAGGTATTCATGACCGAACCGCGCTGGATGTCGAGTTTCGACCTGCATGCTTATTTAAATTTTCTCGACGAGAACCGGCTGGACGGGAGAGTGGAAAGACTCATTTACTGGCAAAAGCTGTTTGCTCCGCTAACCATCGTTATCATGTGTCTGCTCGCTTTGCCGTTCGTGCTCGGTGCGCAGCGGCAATCCAATGTCGGTCAACGCCTGCTAGTCGGGATTCTGCTCGGACTTGCTTTTGTCGTCGTCGACCGACTGCTGACCCAACTCGGAAATCAGTTCGCGCTAAACGCTCTGTTAACGGCGATGTTGCCCAATCTCGTTTTTTTATCGGTTGCAATCTACCTGCTGATTACAAAACAGTCACACGCTGTCGGTGTCGCTTCGCGCGTCCCGGTGAAGCGCTGATATATCGACAATGCGAGTCTGGCTAAGCCTGTCGTGCCAGGTGTAGGGGCGAAACAGGCGCCACAGGTAACCGAGGCCAAAACAGCCCAGCGAGAGCAGCGCAAAGCACAGGCGCAGGTATGCTATCCCCCAGCTTGGATTACCACCAAACTCGGAAACGATACGAATTTTCCAGGCGCGCATTCCGAGCGTCTGTCCCGATTTGTGCCAGAACCACGCGTAGAACGTGAAGACCACCAGCAACAGGTATAAAGTGAAAAGCGGATTGGCCTCGATGGCTTCCCCACGGTTCAGAACCAGGGCAAGCCCGGTCGCCACGAACAGCACCGAAAAAATCAGAAAACTGTCATACACCATTGCCGCGAACTGTTTCAGCAAACTGGCAGACGGACAGGCTTCGACAGACTCCTGCGACATTTTTTTTCCGCGTATTGAATGGCGCGAATTGTAAAAGAAAAACTGAACTTCGACAGCGAAAAAAAAGCAAATTTTTTTTCGTGCAAACTATACTTCGGCTGTGTAATGCGCAAGCGTTTGCAATTAATACAGGATGACTATTGTATTATTGCAAATGGTTTTTATAATGAACTCGGTAAGTAAACGTGAGGAGAGTGGATGATGGCGACAGCAAAGAAAGCAGCCAGGCCGAAGGCGAAGGCCAAGAGACCTGCAGTAAAGAAAAAAGCAAGTAAGCCCGCAGTAAAAAGGAAAGCGGCAAGACCCGCAGTTAAAAAGAAAACCGTAAAGAAAAAAGCTGCTCGCCCGGCGGTCAGAAAAAAAGCAGCCCGACCCGCGGTGAAGAAAAGAACCACAGCGAAGAAGACGGCGGGTTCGGCATCCAATGCGCGAGTCAGGGCTTTGACCGCAAATATTGCCGCGTTGAAAAAACAAATTCAGGGATTGAAGAACGAAGTCAAGGCAGCGAACAAGAAAGCCGATGCGCTAGGTAAGCTCAGCGCCAAACGCGGCGCGGCGATTGCCAGGTTTGTCAGTGGGTGGGATAGGAAGGCTAACGCGGCGGCCGCGAAATCGGCCAGGCCGAAGAAAAAGAAAAAATAACGGAAACCCATGGCAATATCCGGACTAAAGGCACAGCGAGCTGTGCCTTTTTTTTTGTCTTGAGCAAGGCTGACCCGATACCAAGCGCGGGCGCAATCGATCACTTTATCGATACGCTGTGGGCGCAGAAGGGACTGGCCGAGCTGACCTTGCGCGCTTACCGCCAGGACCTGACCCAGTTCGACCGCTGGCTTGGGCAACGCGGCCAGCGACTCGACTCGGCCGCTAAGTCCGTGATCCAGCAATTTCTCTCCGAGCGATTCGATGCCGGGTCATCGGCGCGCTCGAACGCACGCATGCTGTCTTCGCTGAAACAGTATTACCAGCATCTGGTCAAGATCGGCGAACGGCGCGACAACCCGACCGCATTGGTGCAGGCGCCGAAAATTCATCGCAGCCTGCCGCAGACCCTGGGCGACCAGGACATGATCGGCCTGCTCGAAGCGCCCGACCTCGAAAGTCCCTACGGCTTGCGCGATCGTGCGATGCTCGAGCTGATGTATGGCTCCGGCTTGCGCGTCAGCGAACTGGTCGGGCTGGAACTCAACCAGATCAATACCAACCTCGGCCTGGTTCGCCTGGTCGGCAAGGGCAGCAAGGAGCGGGTGGTTCCGGTGGGAGAAGAGTCCTTGCACTGGCTGACCCGTTACCTGCGCGACGCACGCCCGTTATTACAACGGCAAAGCCGGCTTGACGGTGCGCTGTTTTTATCCAGTCGCGGCAGCGCGATCACGCGCCAGGCTTTCTGGCAAAATATCAAGAAGCATTTACGCAAGGCCGGAATCAAAATGGTGTTTTCGCCGCATTCGCTTCGGCACGCTTTTGCCACCCACCTGCTTAATCATGGCGCGGATCTGCGCACGGTGCAAATGCTGCTCGGTCACAGCAGCCTGTCGACAACGCAGATTTATACGCATGTCGCGCAGGCCCGTCTCGCCGCCATTCACGCGAAGCACCATCCGCGCGGATAGTTGCCAGGTTTGCGAATCGGTTTTTCACGTGGGGGGCGCGGAGAATGGTTTGTTTGTGGCGGCTCGGAGACTTGATACGAGCGATCATGTTCGATAAAGGCGCGCCGTCGGCCCCGGTTTTTCCTGATCTTCCGATCTGAAAAACGAGCATTGGGTAATGGTCGAACCGCGCCGTCAACACGATCAGGAAAGACCCTGCGCACCCCGCGTCTCTGCGTGAAACATTTTTCGCAATCAGTGCAGCAGGGTAAACAGCTTGCGTCGGTACTTTTGCACGCTCGGGTGTTCGCCGCCGAGCAGATCGAAGAGGCCAAGCAGACCCTTGCGTCCGGCGTCATCCTCGTATTCACGATCGATGCGCATGATCTCGAGCAGGCATTCCATCGCGTCGTCGTACTCGTTGCGCGCGGCGAGGTGGCGGCTTTTCTGTAACAGCGCCTCGAGGTCCCGAGGATTTTTTTGTAGGCGTTTTTCGATGTCTTCGAGCGCCGGCAGTTCGGCGAGTTGCGCGGCGAGATCGATTGCGGCTCGCAGCCTGATCGCGGCGTCGAGTTTACTGCCTTCTTCGTCGAGACTGTCGAGTAAGGCGACCGCGCTGGTTTCATCTCCCTCGGCGTAAACCAGTTCGGCGATCTGGACTTTAAGCGCGGCGTTATCGGGATCCTTTTGCAGCGCATGGTTGAGCATTTCGAGCGCCTGCTCGGTATGGCCCTGCGCGTAAGCCTGCATCGCGGCCTCCATGAACTGGTCGCTCTCCGAGACGAGGTGCCGGTCTATCATCGCACGAATATCGGCTTCCTGGGCAAGGCCCGAACGCTCGTCGACCAGCTGCCCCTGGAAAAACAGCTTCATTGTCGGCAGGCTCTTGATGCCAAAATGCGCCGCCAGTTCGCGCTCTTCATCGGCGTTGATCTTGGCGACTTCGAACTTGCCGGCGTATTCGTCAGCCAGTTTTTCGAGTATCGGCGAGAGACTTTGGCAGGGTTGGCACCAGTCGGCCCAAAAGTCCACCAGAACCGGCTTGGTCATCGACTTTTCCAGCACCAGAGCCTGGAAATTCTGCATGCCGACATTGTGAATATTAGGGGACTCGCTCATAATAGAGAACCTGACGAAAGATGCGCATTATATCAGGCCGACGGCCGTGAATTACAAGGGTTGGCCACCGCACCCGCTTGAATTACTCAGGAACCACCACCTTTGAAAAATCAGTACGATGCTGCCTCGATCGAAGTCCTGACGGGACTCGAACCGGTCAAGAAACGGCCGGGCATGTATACCGACACTACCCGGCCCAACCACCTCGCACAGGAAGTCATCGACAACAGCGTCGACGAGGCGATTGCCGGTTACGCAACCCAGATCGGCGTGATCCTGCATGCCGACCAGTCACTCAGCGTGATCGATAACGGGCGCGGCATGCCGGTGGACGAACACCCGGAACAAAAGATGCCCGGGGTAGAGGTCATCCTGACCAAGCTGCATGCCGGGGGCAAGTTTTCGAGCAAGAATTACCAGTTTTCCGGTGGCCTGCATGGAGTTGGCGTGTCGGTGGTCAACGCGTTGTCGAAAAAGCTCGACGTGCGCGTGCGACGCGGCGGCAAGGAATACACGATCAGCTTCAATAACGGTGACAAGAAGGACCCGTTGAAGCAGACCGGCACGGTCGGTAAAAAAAACTCGGGTACCAGCCTGCGATTCTGGCCGGATCCGAAATATTTCGACAGCGACAACTTTTCGGTCGCGCGATTGAAGCACGTGTTGCGTGCCAAAGCCGTGCTCTGCCCGGGCCTGCGGGTCAAGTTTTACGTCGAAAAAACCAAGGAATCGGCGGAGTGGCTGTACCAGGAAGGGCTCGCCGATTACCTGATCGAATCGCTACAGGATTTTGAGCTGTTGCCGCCGCAGCCGTTCGTCAATTCGCTCCAGGGAGAGCACGAGGCGGTGGACTGGGCGGTTGTCTGGTTGCCCCAGGGTGGCGAAGCGATAACCGAGAGTTACGTCAACCTGATCCCGACATCGCAGGGTGGCACCCACGTGAACGGTTTGCGCACCGGGATTACCGACGCCATTCGCGAGTTCTGCGAGTTTCGCAACCTGCTGCCACGCGGCGTCAAGATCGCGCCGGACGACGTCTGGGACAGGGTCAGCTACATCCTCTCGGTAAAAATGGAAGACCCGCAGTTCTCCGGGCAGACCAAGGAGCGGCTGTCATCGCGCGAGAGCGCGGCCTTCGTCTCCGGCGTGGCCAAGGATTCGTTCAGCCTTTGGCTGAATCAGCATGCCGACATCGGCGATCAGCTTGCGCAGATGGCGATCTCCAGTGCGCAGAGTCGGCTCAAGAGCGCGAGGAAGGTGGTGCGCAAAAAAGTCACCAGCGGCCCCGCGCTGCCGGGCAAGTTATCCGATTGCTCGAGCCAGGACGTCGCCCGCACCGAGCTTTTTCTGGTCGAGGGCGATTCCGCCGGCGGTTCGGCGAAACAGGCCCGCGATCGGGCGTTCCAGGCGATCATGCCGCTGCGCGGAAAGATTTTGAATACCTGGGAAGTGCCGTCGGACCAGGTGCTCGCGTCGCAGGAAGTGCACGACATCTCGGTCGCGATCGGCGTCGAGCCGGCCTCGGATAATCTCGCCAACCTGCGCTACGGCAAGATCTGCATTCTCGCCGACGCGGATTCGGACGGGGCGCATATCGCAACCTTGCTCTGTGCGTTGTTTCTGCGACATTTCCGCCCGTTGGTGGAGAAAGGGCACGTATTCGTCGCCAAGCCGCCGCTGTACCGCATCGACATCGCCAAGGACAAGTACTATGCCCTCGATGAAGCCGAGCGTGACGGCATACTCGATCGCATCGCCGCGGAGAAGCGCAAGGGCAAGATCAGCGTAACGCGCTTCAAGGGTCTCGGTGAAATGAATCCGCTACAGTTGCGCGAAAGCGCGATTGCGCCAGAGACCCGGCGGCTTGCGCAGTTGACCATCGCCCCGGGTGACAAGACCTTCAAGATCATGGACATGATGCTGTCGAAGAAACGCGCGCCGGACCGCAAGGACTGGTTGCAAAGCAAGGGAGACCTGGCCGAGGTATGAGCGAAAACCTGGAATTGAACTACGAGGGTATCGAGCAGCAGCCGCTGCACGTTTACACCGAAAAGGCTTACCTCGACTACTCGATGTACGTCATCCTCGATCGCGCGCTGCCGCATATCGGCGACGGGCTGAAGCCGGTGCAGCGGCGCATCATCTACGCCATGTCGGAGCTCGGCCTGTCGGCGAGTTCGAAGCACAAGAAATCGGCGCGCACGGTCGGCGACGTGCTCGGCAAGTACCATCCGCACGGTGACACGGCCTGCTACGAGGCGATGGTGCTGATGGCGCAGAACTTTTCCTACCGCTACCCGCTGATCGACGGGCAGGGAAATTTCGGTTCGCCGGACGATCCGAAATCGTTCGCCGCGATGCGCTACACCGAGTCACGCCTTTCGGCGTTCGCGCGCATCCTGTTGCAGGAACTCGGCCAGGGTACGGTCGACTGGGTTTCGAACTTCGATGGCACGATGCAGGAACCGTCGCTACTGCCGGCGCGCCTGCCGCACGTGTTACTCAACGGCACCACCGGAATCGCGGTGGGCATGGCAACCGACCTGCCGCCGCATAACCTGCGCGAGATAGGCAAGGCCTGTATCGCGCTGCTGGACAAGGCGAAGACGCCGCTGGAAACCCTGCTCAAGCAGGTCAAGGGACCGGATTATCCGACCGAGGCGGAGATTATTACGCCGGCGGACGAACTGCGTGGTTTGTACGAAAGCGGCCACGGTTCGATTCGCATGCGCGCGGTATACGAGCGCGAAGACGGCGACATCATCGTCACCGCGCTGCCGCACCAGGTCTCGGGTGCGCGCGTGATGGAACAGATCGCGCAGCAGATGCTGGCGAAGAAGCTGCCGATGGTGGATGACCTGCGGGACGAGTCCGATCATGAAAACCCGACGCGCCTGGTCATCGTGCCGCGCTCCAACCGCGTCGATGTCGACGCGCTGATGGGCCATCTGTTCGCGACCACCGATCTCGAGCGCACCTACCGGGTCAACATGAACATGATCGGCACCAACGGCCGCCCGCAGGTCAAGAACCTGAAACAGATTATGCAGGAATGGATTGCGTTTCGCGTCACCACGGTGCGCCGCCGCCTGCAGTGGCGGCTGGACAAGGTCGATGCGCGCCTGCACGTGCTCGAGGGCCTGTTGATTGCATTTTTGAACCTCGACGAGGTGATCCGCATCGTGCGCAACGAGGACGATCCGAAGGCGGTGCTGATGAAGACTTTCAAAATCAGCGAAATCCAGGCCGAAGCGATTCTCGAGACCAAGCTGCGCCACCTGGCGAAACTCGAGGAGATGAAAATACGCGAAGAGCAGGAAGCGCTTAGCGAGGAGAAGCAGGAGCTGGAAAAACTGCTCGGCTCCGAGCGCCGCATCAAGACCCTGATCAAGAACGAAATCAAGGAAGACATGGAGGCCTACGGCGACGAGCGGCGTTCGCCGATTGTCAGCCGCGAGGCGGCGCGCGCGCTGGACGAAACCGACCTGCTGCCCTCCGAGCCATTGACCGTGGTACTGTCGAGCAAGGGCTGGGTGCGTGCCGCCAAGGGTCACGACATCGATGCGCGGGCGCTGAACTTCAAGTCGGGCGACCGGTTCCAGGACATGGCGCAGGGCAAGAGTAACCACAGCGTCGTATTCCTCGATTCCAACGGTCGCGCCTATTCGCTGGCCGCGCATTCGCTGCCGTCGGCGCGCGGCCAGGGCGAACCGCTGACCGGACGCTTCAAACCCACCAGCGGCGCCGAGTTCAGGAGTTGCGCGATGGGCAACGACGACGATCAGTTTCTGCTGGCCTCGTCCCACGGCTACGGGTTTATTTGCCGCTTCGGTGACATGCTCACCCGCAACAAGAACGGTAAGGCGCAGATCAGCCTGTCGAAGGGTGCCCAGCTACTGCCGCTATCGGCGGTCAACGATTATCAAAAAGATCAGCTGGTGTCGATTACCAGCGACGGCTACATCGCGCTGCTCGACGTCAGGGAAATTCCGCAGCTCGCCAGGGGCAAGGGTAACAAGATCCAGGGCATACCGCCCAAGCGGATCAAGGAAGGGCTCGAGGAAATTGCCTTCATTGCCTGTCTCGGCGGTAAACAGAAACTGATGATTCATTGCGGCAAGAAATACAAAACGATGAACCTGAAAGAGCTCGAAGAGTATCGCACGGAGCGCGGCAAACGCGGGCGCAAGTTGCCGCGTGGGTACCAGAATGTCACCGCGATAGAAATCGTCGACTGAAAGACAAAGCCCCGGTCAGCTTGAAGTTTTTACCCGAGAACGCATATAGTCGGGTAAGGAGTCCTGTCTAGCGGGGGTATAGTGACATGGCCATCATTTCCCGGATCTTTCTGTTCCTGCTCGCCAATTTCGGCGTGCTCGCGGTGCTCAGCCTGTCGATGCGCCTGCTCGGAGTCGATGCCTATCTGGCCAGCCAGGGCGGCGCGTTTCAGCTGAACGGATTGTTACTGATGGCGGCGATCATGGGTTTCGCCGGTTCGTTTATCTCGCTGGCGATGTCGAAGATGATGGCCAAGCGCGCGATGGGCGTGCAGATAATCGAGGAACCCCGGCGCGAGGTCGAACAGTGGCTGGTGTCGGTGGTGCGTCGCCAGGCCAGCGCGGCCGGTATCGGCATGCCCGAGGTGGGGATTTTCGATTCGCCGACGATGAACGCATTCGCCACCGGTATGAACCGGGACGATGCGCTGGTCGCGGTCAGTACCGGCCTTTTAAGCAAGATGTCTCGCGATGAAGTGGAAGCCGTGCTCGGTCACGAGGTATCGCACGTGGCTAACGGCGATATGATTACGATGGGCCTGTTGCAGGGCGTGCTGAACACCTTCGTCATCTTTTTCTCGCGCCTGATCGGAATCTTGATCGACCGTGTCGTGTTTCGTATCGAACGCGGCATCGGCCCCGGCTTCTGGATCGGTTCGATCGTTGCCGAGATTATTCTCGGTATTCTCGCCGCGATCATCGCATCCTGGTTCTCGCGTCGGCGCGAGTACCGCGCGGATGCCGGCGGCGCGCGGCTGGCCGGTCGTGGCAAGATGATCTCCGCGCTGCAGCGGCTGCGCCAGGCCCACGACGAGTCGTCCCTGCCCGGAGAAATGGCCGCTTTCGGAATTATCGGCGGACCCTCGTTGAAACAGCTGCTCAGCACCCATCCGCCGCTGGAAAAGCGGATTGAGGCGCTGATGCGGGCTACGGCCGGCTAGCGGGCGAAGTCGCAGTCACTCCCGCCGGCGGATCCCGGCGTCCCGGGTCTCAGGACAAATCGGGCAGGTCGTCGAACTCGGATCGCAGCCGTTTCCATTTTGCTTCGAGGTCTTCGCCGTCGCCATACTCGAGAAACTTGTGGTAGCGAGAATGCAGCACCGCTACCTGGTGGGCGTGCTTGATCGGACACCAGTACTGCTCGGTGCGCGCGGCGATTTCCTGCACGTAGGCGATCAGGCCGTTAAAATATCCGCAGTAAACACAGTTCAGCTTCTCCACCAGGTTCAGGTATTGCAGGTTGTGACGGTCGATGATGATATAATCCGCGCGCCGGGCCCGCGGAATGCCGTACACTCGAAAACACACGGCCTGAAATACCGACACGAACAGATCGAGCAGCAGCGCCGGAATGATGCAGGCGTAGATAATCGGCGAGGTCAGGATATGCAGCAGCGGCGCGTCGGCGAAATAGGCGCGCAGTGTTTTTTTCAGCGTCCGGTGGTGACGACGGGTTTCTTCCTCGAACTGCACCCGCTTGCCCCTGATGATATAGAGATATTCCTCCTGCTTCTGCTGCAATTCCACCAGCAGCTCGCGCTGCAGTTCGCGGATGTCCGCGATTATTTCTTCGATTCTGGTCATTAGGGTTGCCGCCGATAGCCTGTTTCAACTCGGAGCACTATAAAGGTTTCGGGGGGTATTCGATAATTTTTAACGGTTTTACTTGGGCACGAAGCGGAGCGGAGATCTCGCCAGGGGTCGCGGCATCGGATTTGCAGGCTCGCCTGAGCCAATATGCCGCCTCGGCGGCAAACGATCCCGCGCCTACATCGAGCTGAAGTCGTAGTTCAGTTCTTTTTGCGGCGGCTGCAGGAAGTCGCCCTGGACGAAGTCGACGTTCAGCGTCCATAGCACGCTCAGGATCGCCGCGTCGGTAACGCCCGGGGTTATCGTGTTGATATTCAAATCGCCGGCCTGATAGGCGAGTTCGCGGATGCTGCCCTGGTTGTCCTTGTTCTGCGTCAGGTTGTCCATGTAGGCGTGGTTGATACGCAGGTAATCGGCCTCGATATGCTTGATCAACTGGAACGGGTTCAACCCGGTGCCGAACTCGTCGATGGCAAACTGGCAGTGAATCTGTTTGAGACCCTTGAACAAGGTTTTCGCCGCCTTCAACTGGCTCACCGCGTGCGCTTCGTTGATCATGAAAACCAGTTGTTCGCCGCTGACCTTGGCCTTGGACAGGTTTTCCGCGATCCAGTTGGCAAGCCCGGGATCCTGGATCGAGTCTGCGCTTAGCGGGATGAAAAACTCGATCTTGCGGCCGCGTCGCAACGTGTCGGAAATTTTCTTGATCGCGTGCAACACCTTCCAGCGGTCCAGCATTTTCGCCGTGCCGGTGCGCTCGGCGGCACCCTGGTATTCGTCGGCGCGAATAATCTGACCGTTTTCCGAGGAGATTTCGACGCTGGATATATAGCGTTCGCCGCCCTGCGCCTTGACCCCGACGATGGGCTGATAAAGCCCCCTGATACGATTGTGATTGAGCGCATCCTTGATCAGATCGGCGGTGATTCCGTCTTCCTCTTCCTGCGTCATTTCCCCGGCTTTCGGAATAAAAGTCTTTGCACCGTTGCCTCCCTGCGCCTGGACCTCCTCGCAGGTGCGTTCGGCGCGGGAGATCAACTCGTTCGGGTTGTCCGGGGTATTCTCGTCGATGAAAAGGACCGATGCGCTGCAGGTTGCGGTGACCGACTGCTCCCCCACCTCGGAGATGTGCTGCTCGACCAGTTGGGGAAGTTTCGCGGCGAAAGCCTCGACCTTCTGTCGTTCGTCGATCTTTCCGAGGCAGGCATAGTGGCTGGCGCCGAAGCGAGCCACCAGGAAATCCGGGTCGGCATTTTCCGCGATGATCTTGCCGATATCCGCGATCAGGACGTCGCAACCCGAAATACCGATTCGATCGCGGATCTCCTGAAAATTGTCGATCGCAACATACACGATCGCCGACTGGTGCATACCGTTGACCGCCTGCGTCACCGCGGTTTTGAGTTCCTCCATGAAGTGCTGGCGATTGTACAGGCCGGTGACGAGATCGTGCTGGTGCAGGTAATTGATCTGCTCCTCGAGTTCCGAGGTGTCGGCGCGGGAGCGGATCAGGATCTGCGTGCAGGGTTCGCCATCGTAGCTGGCGCGGGAAAATTCCAGGGTTGCGGATATTTTTTCGCCACTGCTGTGGATCAGCTGCAGTTCGAGCTCGTTGCTTTCGTTTTCCTGCTTGCTCAGGTTGCGCAGAAACTGCTTCAGTTCACCCTGCTGCGACGAGTCGACCATGTCGATGATCGGTGTACCTTCGAGTTCATCGAGGTCGGTGTTGCCGAACAGGTCCATGTAAACCTGGTTGGCGAATACGTGCATGCCCTCATGCACGTAGGCGACCGCGTCCTTGGAGTTGGCGAGCAGGTTCTGGCAGCGCTTTTCGCTCTCCTGGTAGTCCATTTCGAGACGCATCGCGCGACGCCAGGTTTCGATATCGCGCGCCTCGCGCTTGATAACCTGAATCAGGTGTTCGAGGCAGTCGGCCGCGACCACGTCACGCGCGCCCTCGTTGATTGCGCTGACCCGCAGCTGGTCGTCTACTTTTTTGGCGATCGCGATCAGGCTGACGTGACGCCCGCATTCACGAATCAGATGTTCGGCCTGCGATATCGTGAAGCCGGGCAGATCGAGCGAGAACAGCACCAGATCCAGGGTCTTGTTCTCGAGGATCTCGCACATGTCCTCGTCGTCCTCGGCGAACTCGGCGCGCACGTGCATGCCGGTGGCGCGCAACGAACTGGTGATCTGCTCGGCCTTGTGAAAGCCTTCGTCGACGATCAACAGGCGGATGAGCTTGTTATCCGATTCCATAAAGTGACAGCGGTGGTGACTACTATTGCTTGCAGACGTTAATAATAGCGGATAACTACGAATCAAACATGGATTCCGGTATCATTATGTTTTTTTTGACCGGGGCGTTCATGGCCAGTTACAGCACCAACGAATTTCGCAGCGGGCTGAAAATCATGCTCGATGGCGATCCCTGCGCGATCATCGAAAACGAGTTCGTCAAGCCGGGCAAGGGGCAGGCCTTCAATCGGGTCAAAATACGCAACCTGAAGACCGGTCGCGTTCTCGACAAGACTTTCAAGTCGGGTGAAACCGTCGACGCTGCGGACGTTATGGATACCGAAATGCAGTATCTTTACAGTGACGGCGAGTTCTGGCACTTCATGGATCCGCAGACCTACGAGCAACAGGCAGCCGATGCCAACGCGGTCGGCGATGCCCACCTCTGGCTCAGGGCACAGGACAGTTGCGAGGTTACGCTGTACAACGGCAGCCCAATCGGCGTGACGCCGCCAAACTTCGTCGAACTCGAAATTACCGATACCGATCCCGGCCTGAAGGGAGATACCGCCCAGGGCGGAACCAAGCCGGCCACGCTGGAAACGGGCGCGGTGGTGAAGGTGCCCCTGTTCCTCGAAATCGGGGAACGGGTCAAGGTCGATACGCGCACCGGCGAATACATGTCACGGGTTAAAAAGTAGCGCGATGCCCTGGCAGCCGCGCGCCAGTCTGCGCGTCATTCACGAGCGCGCCCGCGTATACCGGCAGATTCGCGCGTTCTTCAATAACCGCGGTTGTCTCGAAGTCGATACCCCGCTGCTGCTGCCGACCACGAACACCGACGTCAATATCGATTCGGTGGAACTGCGTCTCGGCGGGAAGACTTTTTATCTGCAGACGTCGCCCGAATTCGCGATGAAACGCCTGCTCGCCGCCGACACCGGCTCGATCTTCCAGATCTGTCACGCGTTTCGCGGCGGCGAGTCGGGTCGGCTGCATCACCGCGAATTCGCGCTGCTCGAATGGTACCGGGTCGGATACGACTACCGGCAGTTGATGGACGAGATCGAGCTGTTGATTACGACGCTCAGTCTTCGTCAGTGCGAGTTCAAGCGGATAAGCTACCGCGACCTGTTTCTCGACGAACTCGACATCGACATCGACCGCATCGAACTCGACGCGTTACGCCGCTTCAGCGCGCAACGGGTGAGCGGCACCGACAGCAGCAGCTTCGACGCGGATCAATGCCTGGACCTGTTACTCGGCATGGTGATTGCGCCGACAATCCGGGGTTACCTGTTTGTCTACGATTACCCGCGGTCGCAGGCCGCGCTCGCGCGGATCAGCGATGCGGATGAACGCGTGGCCGAACGTTTCGAACTGTTCCATGACGGAATCGAGCTGGCCAACGGCTTCTCCGAGCTGACCGATGCGATCGAGCAGCGCGCGCGATTTCAACGGGATAACGAACGCCGGCTGGCCGAGGGTCAGACGGCCTATCCGGTGGATGAAAACCTGCTCGCCGCGTTATCGTCAGGCATGGCTTCCTGTGCCGGTGTCGCAATCGGGCTCGATCGCCTGCTGATGGTGTTGCTCGGCCTGGAAAAGATCGACGACGTGTTGACCTTTATCGATTAGACCGGCGGGACCGATTCAGGTCGGGAAGTGACCGATCAGCTGACCCATCTTGACCTTTTGCCCGGCGCCGATATGCGGTAACCACTGAACGTTGTCGCCGGCGAGCAGGATAACCGTCGACCCCATGTTGAATCGCCCCATCTCATCGCCCTTGGATATTTCCTTGCGCGTGTGGCGATAGTCGTACTCGCTGATCTTCTTGCCGCGTGGCGGAATCACGAGGCCGCTCCACACGGTCTCGATCGCGGAGACGTTGATCGCGCCGACCAGCACCATCGCGAAGGGTCCGGCGGCGGTATCGAACAGGCAGACAAGACGCTCGTTGCGCGCGAACAGCCGGGGAATCTCTTCCACCGTCCACTCGGCAACGCTGAACAGGCGACCCGGCACGTGGATCATGCGCGTGAGGTTCGCGTCGAGCGGCATATGCACGCGGTGATAATCATGCGGCGCCAGATACAGTGTCGCGAACCTGCCGTTGGCAAAATCGGCCGCCGCGGTCTTGTCGCCGCCAAGCAGATCGAGCGCGCTGTAGCCGCGCCCCTTGGCCTGCATGATCGCGCCGGCGCGCACGTCGCCGGCCTGGGAAACCGTGCCATCGCAGGGGCAGGCCAGCGTATTCTCGCCCGGCGCGATAGGCCGTATCCCGTGTCGCAGCGGGCGGATGAAGAATTCATTGAAGGTCTGGTAGTAGCCAATCTCGGGCTCTTCGGCTTCGCTCATGTCGACACCGTAGCGTTCGACGAACCATTTGATCATCGGCTTGACCTGAGGGCCGCGCAGACGCGTCAGCAGGTATACCACGCGCGATATCGCGTGATGCGGGGTGCTGAAAAACAGGAACTTCAGAAACTTCTGCTTGCGCGTCAATTCCGCCATTTTATTTTTTCACCATCATCTCGATGACCTGGTTGCTGCCGTCGGCATAACGCAGCCTGATTGCAATGACATCGCCGGGCCGGGTGGGGTTGACCGTCTGCATCATCATCAGGTGCAGCCCGCCCGGCTCGAGGCGCAGTCGCGCGCCGGGCTCGATAATCAGTTCTTCGACCGGTTCCATGCGCATCATGCCTTCCTGCTCGATTGTACGATGCATTTCGATCCGGCCGAATGCGGGGCTATCGATATGGCGAACGATCTGCTGCATCGTGGTCGGATTGTACAGGGTCAGGTAGCCGGCGCGAACCGGGATCGATGGCGGCAGGTTCTTGATCCAGGCGTCGCTGATCTCGAGTTCGGCAATCGCGGCCGACGATAAGCCCAGCGAGAGCAATAGACACAGGAAACGCATCAGGCAGTTCTGCCTAGTTATGTTCAATAATGCGAGTCATGTCCCGCGCCATCGCGAGCGCGTCCTGTGGCGAGCTGAACAACCCGGCGAATTCCGCCTGCGGGTTGATCAGCACGATTGCGCCGCTATGTTCGACAGCATAGTCCGGGCTGCCTTCGACCCGGTTTACGATCGAGTGCGCAATGCCCAGCGAACCGGTCAGCACGCGCAGTTTTTCCATCGGCGCGGTGGCGCCGGTGAACTCGGGATGAAAATAAGTCACGTAGTCGCGCAGAACCTCGGGCTGGTCGCGCTCGGGGTCGACCGAGACGAAGTAAACCCGCAGTGCCCCGTTGACGTCGGGATCATCGATCGCGTTGACCATGTTGCTCAGGGTTTGCAGGCCGATCGGGCAAATATCGGGACAATGGGTAAAGCCGAAAAACACCAGGCTCCACTGATCGTTCAGGCTTGCGCGGGTCAGCGGTTTGCCGCTATGGTCGATCAACTCGAACTCGGGCAGCGCCCGCGCCTGTTCACCGAACCAGAGCCCGGCTTCGAGTTCGACGGGTCTTTGCTGCGCGACGTACCAGGACGCGGCAAAGCCGATGGCAAGCGCGACCAGCGCGACGAGGGCAATAGTCGATTTATTCATCATGGCTATCGTGTAAAATCCGCGGCATTATATTGTAATGGGTAACAAACTCAACGTGAGCATTCCGGAACCTTTGCGGGTACTGACCACGATTCGGGATTTCGTCCGCTGGGGCTGCAGCGAGTTTCGGCGTCAGGAACTCGTCTTCGGGCACGGTTTCGACAATGCCTTCGACGAGGCCAGGTACCTGGTGCTGTTCGCGCTGTCGCTGCCGCCCGACTGGCCGCGCGACCAGGACCTTGCGGTGCTGACCCTGGCCGAACGCGAGCAGGTATTCGGGCTATTACGAGAGCGTATCGATACGCGCCGCCCCGCCGCTTACCTGACCAGGCAGTCCTGGTTTTGCGGGCTGGAATTTTTCGTCGACGAGCGCGTGCTCGTGCCGCGCTCGCCGATTGCCGAACTGATCGCGAATCGGTTCGAACCCTGGGTCGACAGTAATCGCGTCAACCGCATTCTCGATTTGTGCTGCGGTAGCGGATGCATCGCGATCGCCGCGCAGTACGCGTTTCGCGATGCCGAGGTGGTCGCTGCCGATCTGTCGCGCGACGCGCTCGACGTCGCTGCGCTCAACCTGGCGCGGCATGATTTGAGCGGCAGAATCAAGCTCGTCGAGTCCGATTTGTTCGCCGCGATTCCGCGCCGGCGATTCGATGTCATTCTGTGCAATCCGCCCTATGTCGACGCCGAGGACATGGCGGCGCTGGCTAACGAGTTTCGCCATGAGCCCGCGATCGGGCTGGGCGCCGGCGACGATGGTCTCGACCTGGTCGATCGCATCCTGGTCACGGCCGGCGAGTACCTCGACGATGACGGGAACCTGTTTCTCGAGGTCGGCAATTCGCAGGCCGCGCTGGAAGACAAGTATGCGTTCTTGCCGATGACCTGGATCGACTTCGAATTCGGCGGCGCGGGTGTTTGCTGTATCGCGGGAAGTGATCTGCAGCGTTGCCGCGCGGAAATCATCCGCATCGCCAGCTAGCGCGCAAAGAGTATGGCCAGTAAAGTAGATTCAAAAGAAGTCGGCCTCGTCGCCGGGCTGAACCTGTTTCATTTTTTTCTTGGCAGCAAGGACCTGCATTACGGTTTCTGGCAGGACGACCTCGAAGTCTGCATCCAGAATCTGCCGCGGGCGCAGAAATGTTACTCGGACTTCCTGATCGGTCATATTCCAGAGGGCGTCAGCCGCGTGCTCGACGTCGGCTGCGGCGCCGGCGGTGTCGCCAGCGAGCTAATCGAACGCGGTTATCGTGTCGAGGGCGTGTCGCCGAGTCCGCTGCTTTCCGAGGCGGCGCAGAAGCAGGCCGGCACCGGTTTCAGGATTCATCACGGTCGCTTCGAGGACATCGAATTCGATAACGACGACAAGTTCGACCTGGTGCTGTTCAGCGAGAGCTTCCAGTACATTCCGCTAGACCACGTGCTCGAGAACGCCAAACGGCGGTTGAACCCCGGCGGTTACGTGCTGATTTGCGATTTTTTCAAGACCGGAGCGCCGGGGCGCTCGGTGATCGGCGGCGGCCACCCGATCGACAAATTCAGGGCAACGCTCGCGACCTCGGGTCTCGAGGTGCTCGAGGACAAGGACATCACGCGTGAAACCGCACCGAATCTGGATATCGTCAACGCGATGGGTCGCGACCTGTTCTTGCCGACTTTTCGCCTGATCGGTTACGCCTTCGACAGTAACCACCCCTGGCTGGCCAGGCTGTTTCGCTGGAAGTACCAGAAAAAAATTCGCAAGATAACGCGCAAGTACCTGAGCGGTGAGCGCAGTGGAGAGAATTTTGCGCGGTTCAAGGTGTACCGCCTGCTGCTGCTGCGAGTGCCGGAGTAAAGCGGATGGCCTGGTGGGGCAAGGCGCTTGGTGGCGCATTCGGATTTACCATCGGTGGGCCGCTCGGGGCGCTGCTCGGCATCGCGCTCGGGCACAGCTTCGACCGCGGTCTCGGACAGGTCACAGGGGCTAGCGCAGAGGCCGACCAGGAGCGCATCCAGGCCGCGTTTTTCACCGCGACGTTTTCCGTCATGGGTTATATCGCCAAATGTGACGGACGCGTGTCGCGCGATGAAATAAAGCTTGCCGAGGCGGTCATGGATCGTCTTGGCCTCAACGCGGAAATGCGCGCCTCGGCGAAGAAACTGTTCAACGAGGGTAAAGCCCCCGATTTCCCGATTGGCGATGTCATCGAGCAGTTTCGCCGCGAAACCCATCGTCGCACGACCTTGATGCAGATGTTTCTCGAGATCCAGCTGCAGGCGGCCTATGCCGATGGCGTGATGCACCCGGCGGAAAAGGATGCCTTGCAGGATATTTGCCGTCGTCTCGGCATTCCGCTGTCGCGTCTCGAGCGCCTCGACGAAATGCTTCGTGCCGGCTTCGGCGGTGGCGAGGCCACGGCGTCGCTGGACGATGCCTACCGGATCCTGGGGGTCGACACTTCGACCAGTGACGCCGAGTTGAAAAAAGCCTATCGCCGGCTGATGTCGCAACACCATCCGGACAAGCTGGTGGCAAAAGGTCTGCCCGAGGAGATGATCGAGGATGCAACCGAGAAGACCCAGCAGATCAAGTCCGCCTACGAACTGATTCGCAAATCCCGCGGCGGATGAAAAAACTGTACACCCACGAAAACCGGATGATCCTGTATAACGTCAGGAACCTGTTGCACGAACAGGGAATCGAAACCCTGGTGATCAACGAGTTTGCCGGCGGAGGCGTCGGTGATCTTGCCGCTTTCGAAACCTGGCCCGAGCTCTGGATCGAGGACGAAAGCCGCTTCGCCGAGGCCGATGCAATCGTGCAGGGGATCATGCGGCGCAATGATGAATCGCACTGGTTTTGTCGCGGCTGCCAGGAAAAAAACGATGCGTCTTTCCAGCTGTGCTGGAAATGTGGCCGCGCCTGCGATTGACCAGGAGAATAAGATGAAACGAATTCTGCCGTTATGGCTGTTGCTGCCGGCAGTCGCGAGTGCCGGCGAGGTTACGATCAGGGATGTCAGGGTCGAATGCCCGAGCAGCTGCACGTTTTCGGTGACGCTGGAGCATGCTGACCAGGGCTGGGGGCATTACGCCAACCAGTGGGACGTGGTGACGATGGATGGCGTATTGTTGAAGTCGCGCGTGCTGCATCACCCGCATGACGACGAGCAACCGTTTACGCGCTCGCTCTCGGGAGTGCTGGTGCCGCAAGGCATGAGTCAGGTAAAAATTCGGGCGCGCGACTCGAAACACGGCTACAGTCCCCGCGAGGTCATCGTCGATATCCCGGGTCGAAATTAGCGGCGCCGGTATCCCGCGCGGCGCGGATCTGACCATCGCGCGCAGTCCGCCAGAGCCGGGTTTCAGCAGCCTGCTTTCTTTGCCAGGGCGCGCGCCGCGACGAACGCGGCAACCGAGCGCGAGACGTCATCCGCGGTGGTTGCCCAGGAGCAGACACTGACGCGAATCACGTCGCGCTCGCCCCAGCGGGTGCCGCCCACCCAGCATTCCCCGGATCGCTGGATATGGCCGATGGTCGACCGGGTCAGCGCATCGGAGTCGCAGGCAACCAGCACCTGGTTAAACACCACGTCATTGAGAATCTCGAAACCCTGTTTCTCGAGTTCCTGCGCGAACTGTGCCGCGCGCTGGTGCAAACCGTAGACCAGGTCGTTGATACCCGATTTACCCAGGTAGCCGAGCGTGGCCCAGAGTTCGACCGCGCGCGCCCGGCGCGACATTTCCGGCGTGTGCAGCATGCCGTCGCGCTGATCGCTGTAGACGATGTAGGCGCCGGACGCGTGCAACGCGCCGACCAGCGCGTCGCGGTCACGACACATGATCAGGCCGCTGTCGTAGGGCGTGTTCAGCGTTTTGTGGCCATCGAAGGACCACGAGTCGGCCAGCTCGATGCCGCGGGTAAGCGACGCGAGGCGAGGGCTTGCCGCGGCCCACAGGCCGAACGCGCCGTCGATATGGACCCAGGCCCTGGCCTCGTTTGCCCGCCGGCAGAGCGTCGCGAAATCGTCGAACGCGCCCGAGTTGACGTTGCCGGCCTGCAGCAACAGGATCGAGCTCGCGTCCAGCGACGGCACGCCGTTCGCGTCGATTCGCCCCTGGTCGTCGGCATCGACCCATTCGACGTTGTCGATGCCGATACCGAGCAGCGCGATCCCCTTGGTTACGGTAGCGTGCGCCTGTCGGCTCGCGACTACGCGGATGCGCGGCGCATCGACGAAGCCGTGTCGATTAATATCCCAGCCCTGTTGTTCGAAGGCGCGAAACCTCGCCGCGGCAAGTCCGCAGAAAATCGACATCGACGATCCGCTGACATAACCCGCGACGCTGCCGTCGGGGAGGCCGAGCAGATCACGCAGCCAGCCCTCGGTAATTTCCTCGAGCTTCGATGCGATCGGTGAAGACAGGTACAGCGGCGTGTTCTGGTCCCAGAAGTCGGTCAGCCAGCGTACCGCGAGCGCTGCCGGAATCACGCCGCCGTTGACCAGGCCGAAGTAACGACCGCCGATTTGCGCCACCGTGGCCGGAGATCCAAACTCGTCCAGCCGGCGCAGAATCCCGAGCGCGTCGCCCGGTTCGTCGGCCAGCGGCCGTTCGAATTGGGACAGATTTTCGATTGCCTCGGGCGTCGGGAAAACCGCGCGTTCGGGAAGCCCGTCGGCGTAAGCATAGGCCGCGTCCCGCGCGAATTCGAATATTTCCCGTTGCGCCATTTCGGCGAACATGCGCTGACGTATCGAGTCGTTCATGAATATTCCTGTGGCGACAGCTTGTTGAGACGAACCCGGAGCCCGGAAGGCGGAGCGTTAGTCGTCATCCGATTTCGGGCCGATCCTGGCGGGCCGCGGCGACGCGATCCCCGTCGTGATTGAGACCCCACTTTAACGGCAGAATAATTCCGCTTCAACCGGTGACGCGCAGTGTCGCGATTGTTTCGCTTCGGGACGAGGTATGGCTGCGGGTCAATTTAATCGCAAAATCGTTGCGCCGCGTATATACCTGGGCGGATACTGCGGTCTGCCTTGCGCTCGAGCGCTCGCGACGCGGCATCCGAAAGACTCTAGACGGGAGAATTGATAATGAAAGTTTTACTGCTGGTCGCGCATGGCAGCCGAAAGGAGGGCGCTAACGAGGAAGTCGTCCGGCTGGCCGAGCGTGTCGCGGAACTCGGTGCCGGGGATTTCGACAGAATCGTTCCGGCGTTTCTCGAGTTTGCCGAGCCCGATATACACAAGGGTATCGATTACTGCGTCGAGCTTGGCGCTGACGAGGTTGTGGTGGTGCCTTACTTTCTCGCCGCGGGAAACCATGTGCTGCGCGATATCCCCTCCGAACTCGCCTGTGTCGGGCAGAAATACCCGCAACTCAGCATCCGGACCGGTGCGCACATTGGAGCGTCGGAGGTCATGGGTGAACTGGTGCTGCATAACGCGCAAACGGCCGCGGGAGCGGCGCCGGTCGCCTGAAGTAACCGCGCCAACCCGGTCCCCCGACGGTGAAGTGTTTATTCGGGGGGCAGAATACTTATAATACGGTCTTTGACGCGCTGCCAGTGCGTCCCATCCCGACCAGCGAGTCCGTCCAATGAATGCCCCGCTCAGCAATAGCGCTTTGATCGAAAAAGACCAGGAACACATGATCCACCCGTTGCACCATAATCCGGCGCACGCCAACGGCAAGGTCTGGGTCAAGGGGGAGGGGTCGCACCTGATCGACGCGGACGGTAATCGCTACATCGACGGCCTGTCCTGCCTGTGGAACGTGAGTTGCGGTCATGGCCGCGAACCGCTGATCGACGCCGCGCAACGCCAGATGAGGCAAATGGCGTTTTGCTCCAGTTATAACGGCAGTTCCAATCCGCCGGCGATCGAACTCGCCGAGCGCCTTGCCGATCTGTGCTACCCACGAATCAACAATTTTTACTTCACCTCCGGTGGGGGCGAGTCTACAGACAGTAATTTCAAGCTGGCGCGTTTCTACTGGAAGGCGAAAGGCAAGCCGAAAAAAACGCGCGTCATCAGCCGTATCTGGGGCTATCACGGTGTCACGTTTGCCGCCATGTGCGCTACCGGCATCAAGGGTTACTGGCCGTCTTTCGAGCCGCTAATCCCGGGCTTCAGTCATATTCCCGCGCCCGATCCCTACCACTACCCGGCGCCCGCAGACGGTAGCTCGGTCGGTATTGCGATGGCTAACGAACTCGAGCAGGAAATCCTGCGCCAGGGAGCGGAAAACGTCGCGATGTTCATTGCCGAGCCGGTGCAGGGCGCCGGCGGCGTGATCGTGCCCCCGGATGACTATTTTCCGCGCATCCGCGAAATCTGCGATCAATACGAAGTGTTGCTGGTCGCCGACGAGGTAATTACCGGTTTCGGTCGCACCGGCAAGCTGTTCGCGCTCGATCACTGGGGCGTACAGCCCGACCTGGTCCAGTTCGCCAAGTCGATAACCTCCGGCTACCTGCCGCTCGGCGGTATCGGAATGAGCGACGAGATTGCGGCCACCGTGCGCGACAGTAACTCGCCGTGGATGCATGCCTATACCTACAGCGGTCATCCGACCACCTGCGCGGTCGGCCTTGCGACGCTGGATTTTATCGAGCAGCAGGGAATCGTCGAGCAGGCGGCGAGCAAGGGGCAGTACCTGTTGCAGCAATTGCATTCGGCGCTGGATGAGCACCCGCACGTGGGCAACATTCGCGGCAAGGGCATGATGTGCGGCGTCGAGCTGGTCGAGGACCGCGAAAAGCGCTCCTGGTACGCCCCGGAATGGGGTGTCGGGCCGAAAATGACCAAAGCCTTGATCGATCACGGTATCTTTACCCGCATGCGCAGCGAAGTGATTTGTATTGCGCCACCCCTGACCACCGACGAAAAGACGCTGGACGAACTGGTGGATGGCGTGCGTGCGGCCGTCGTCGACGTATTCGGCGACTAGGGCACGAAACGAAAGCAGCCGGGGCAGGAATGTTCACCCTTCATCCACAACTGGCTGCCGATTGCCTGGTGCTCGGGCGTTTCCCGCTATGCCAGCTGCTGCTGGTAAACGACAGTCATTACCCGTGGTTCATCCTCGTGCCGGAGCGCGACGGTTTGCGTGAAATATTCGAGCTCGACGCAGCGGATCGACAACGGCTATTGGACGAATCCTGCCGCCTGTCCGAGTTCCTGATGCGCGAATTCGATGGTGAAAAGCTAAACCTCGCCGCGCTCGGCAACCAGGTACCGCAATTGCATCTGCACCACATCGTGCGCTACCGCACCGACCCGGCCTGGCCGGGACCGATCTGGGGCCGCCTACCGGCCAGGGCTTATACCGAAGTCGAGCTTGCCCTCATGAAAGCGCGGGTCGAGCAGGCATTACTGGCGGATTTCGAACCCGCCTGAAGCGGGCCGGTACCGGAAATTTGGAGGCGCGGGCTATTGCCTGACGTCCGGGGTCGGAATCAATCTTCGGCGCCGCCGCGAGCAGGCAGTTCCTTGATGTAGAGGTCGTGTTGCGAGAACGGGATCTCGATGCCTTCGGCGTTGAAGCGCTTGTAGATCGCGCCGAGCAGTTCGTGGGTTACGAGCCCGCGCTGCGCCGGTTCCTGGACCCAGCACAGGAGTTCGAAGTCGAGGCTGGAGCCGCCGAACTCGCGAAAGCGCACGCGATGCGCCGGTTCGTCGCAAACCCGTTCGTTGGCGGTGCCGACTTCCATCAGCACCCGCTCGACCTGGTCGATGTCTGAGCCGTAGGCGACTCCAACCTTGACGCGAATGCGATACCTCGGGTCGCGCCCGCCGGACTCGTTGATGATCTTGGTGTTGCCCATGATCGAGTTCGGCACCGTGACCTCGACGTCGTCGCGCGTCAGCATGCGCGTGCTGCGGATGCCGATGTGCGTGATCGCGCCGCGCTCGCCGGTATCGAGCACGACGTAGTCGCCGACCTTGTAGGGGGCGTCGGCGAGGATGAAAACGCCCGAAAACAGGTTCGCCAGCGTGTCCTTGGCGGCGAAGCCGACGGCGATACCGACGATACCGGCCGACGCGAGCCACGCGGTCATGTCGACGCCCCAGGCCGAGAAGATCGCGTAAATCGCGATCACGACGATGACGATCATGACCAGATTGTTGAACAGCGGCAGTGTTTGCGCGTGGATGATCCGGAAACGCGTGCTCTGCGCGAAGTGCCTGAGCAGCAACTGCAGCAGGCGAATCGCGAACAGCGTCCAGACGATCAGCGCGATCGATTGCAGGACCGAGAAAACGATGCCGTCGTAAGGCGCGCCGAGCGCGAGCAGGTTGGTCGCGAGCGCGAGCCCGACCAGCAATACGGTGATGTAGACCGGGCCGTGCAGCATGGCCAGAACCTGGTCGTCGAAAGTCATGCGCGTGCGCGCGAACAGTTTGCGCAGCGTGGTCACGACATAGCGATCGATAATCCAGGCGACGAGCAGCGATACGACCACGACCACCAGCGCCTGCAGCCAGACGTTGTCGCCAATCAGTCCGAGGTAAGGCCCGAGCTTTTCCTGCCATTCATTCAGCATTCGATTATGTTCACCGCGAGCCCGCCGCGCGCGGTTTCCTTGTACTTGGTTTTCATGTCCGCGCCGGTCTCGCG
Source organism: Gammaproteobacteria bacterium (assembly GCA_041564355.1). Taxonomy (GTDB): domain Bacteria; phylum Pseudomonadota; class Gammaproteobacteria. Next base: position 24,397 of record JBFGQE010000003.1, read on the forward strand.
CATCGTCTTGATGACCTTGTCCAGCGACACGAAATGCTGGCCGTCGCCACGCATCGCGATGCGTGCCGCGTTGATCGCCTTGACCGACGCCATCGCGTTGCGTTCGATACAGGGAACCTGCACCAGCCCGCCGACCGGATCGCAGGTCAGCCCCAGGTTATGCTCCATGCCGATTTCGGCCGCATTTTCGACCTGTTCCGGTGTGCCGCCGAGGACTTCGGTCAGCGCGCCGGCGGCCATCGAGCAGGCGCTGCCGACCTCGCCCTGGCAACCGACCTCGGCGCCGGAGATCGATGCGTTTTCCTTATAGAGAATACCGATCGCACCGGCGGTCAGCAAGAAACGCACGATACCGTCGTCTTCCGCGGCGGGGTAAAAATGCTGGTAGTAATGCATCACCGCCGGGATGATGCCGGCGGCGCCGTTGGTCGGGGCCGTGACCACGCGTCCGCCGGCCGCGTTTTCCTCGTTGACCGCGAGCGCCCAGAGATTGACCCAGTCGAGCGTGGTCAGCGGATCCTTGTAAGTGATCTGCGGCTGGCTGGAGAGCTTGCGGTAAAGGTCCGCGGCGCGGCGCCTGACTTTCATGCCGCCGGGCAGGATTCCCTCGTTGCGGCATCCGTTTTTAACGCAGGTCTGCATCACGTGCCAAATATCGAGCAAACCCTGGCGAATATCCGCCTCGTCGCGCCAGACCCTTTCGTTTTCCAGCATCACGTCGCTGATCGACATGTCGTGATTGGCACAATGAATCAACAGGTCGACCGCGCTGTGAAACGGGTAGGGCAGCTGCGTATCATCCTCGACGATACGATCGCTGCCGGTGGCGGTCTCGTCAACGATAAAACCACCGCCGACCGAGTAAAAGGTGGCACGACGGAGTTCTTTGCCGTCGGCATCCGTGGCGACGAAAGTCATGCCGTTGGAATGAAACGGCAGCGATTCGCGCCGATGCATGACCAGGCTGGTTTTTTCGATGAAACGAATCGGGTGTCGACCCAACAGGTTCAAGCGCTGATCGCCGCGTATGGTTTCGAGACGCGCATCGACGAGATCGGTATCCACCGACTCGGGTAGTTCGCCCTCGAGGCCAAGCATGACGGCCTTGTCGCTGCCGTGTCCCTTGCCGGTTGCGCCCAGGGAACCGTAGAGGTCGGCCCTCACCGACGCAACGCTCTCGAGGAGCCGGTCCTGGTCGAGGCCTTGCACGAACCGGGCCGCCGCGCGCATCGGTCCGACGGTATGCGAACTCGACGGGCCGATGCCGATCGAAAAAAGATCAAAAACGCTGATAGCCATCGCCCAATCCTATACCAACTGCAGGCTGCTGCATATCGCCAGATGAGGCGCGACGACGGGCCGTTGATCGTTCCCCGGCAGGACGCGCGCTCAGGCGATTACGCGTCGTCCTCCTGGTAGGCGGACAGCGGTGGACAGGAGCAGACCAGATTGATATCGCCGAACTTGTTATCGATGCGACCTACCGGTGACCAGTACTTGTAGGCGCGCAGCGAAGCCAGCGGATAAGCGGCCTGTTCGCGGCTGTAGGCGTGCTCCCAGTTGTCCGCGCAAACCATGTCGACCGTGTGCGGCGCGTTTTTCAGCGGGTTGTCCTCGGCGTCCATGCGGCCTTCCTCGATCTCCCTGATCTCGTTGCGAATCGAGATCATCGCGTCACAAAAACGGTCGATCTCTTCCTTCGATTCGGATTCGGTGGGCTCGATCATCAGCGTGCCGGCCACCGGGAAGGACATCGTCGGCGCGTGGAAGCCATAGTCGATCAGTCGCTTGGCAATATCGTCGACGCTGGCGTAGTCCTTGACCACGCGCGTGTCGATGATGCACTCGTGCGCGACCAGGCCGTTCGGGCCGGTATACAGGATCGGGAAATGATCCTTCAGGCGGCTCGCGATATAGTTCGCATTGAGGATCGCGGTGGCGGTCGCCTTGGGCAGCCCGTCACGGCCCAGCAGCGAGATATACGCCCAGCTGATCGGCAGCACGCCGGCACTGCCGAACGGGGCCGCGGCGACCTTGTTGATGCCGCCGTTGGCCGTCTGGCTGGTAGACGGCAGGAACGGTCGCAGGTGCTCCTTGACGCCGATCGGGCCGACGCCGGGACCGCCGCCGCCATGCGGTATCGCGAAAGTTTTGTGCAGGTTGAGGTGGGACACGTCGCCGCCGAACTTGCCGGGCGCGCAAACGCCGACCATTGCATTCATGTTGGCGCCATCGATGTAGACCTGTCCGCCGTGCTCGTGCACCAGTTCGCAAACCTCGACCACGTTGTCTTCGAACACGCCGTGCGTCGACGGGTAAGTGATCATGATCGCGGCGAGGTTCTCGCTATGTTTTTCGCACTGCGCCTTCAGGTCGTCGATGTCGATATTGCCGCTTTTCGCGGTGCCGACGACGACGACTTTCATCCCCGCCATCTGCGCCGAGGCCGGGTTGGTGCCGTGGGCCGAGGCCGGGATGACGCAAATATTGCGATGGCCCTCGCCGCGGCTCTCGTGGTACGACTTGATCGCGAGCAGGCCCGCGTATTCACCCTGCGCCCCCGAATTGGGTTGCAGCGAGATCGCGTCGTAGCCGGTGCAGGCGCAAAGCATCTGCTCGAGCTCGATAATCAGCTGCTGGTAACCCTGCGCCTGGTCCAGCGGCACGAACGGGTGAATGCGGCCGAAGCCGGGCCAGGTGACCGGGATTAGCTCGGTCGCGGAGTTCAGCTTCATCGTGCACGAGCCGAGCGGAATCATCGAGCGGTCCAGTGCGAGATCCTTGTCGGCGAGCTTGCGCATGTAGCGCATCAGGTCGGTTTCGGAATGATGGCTGTTGAACACCGGGTGGGTCAGAAAATCGCTGGTGCGCACCAGATCCCCGGGCAGGGCGCTGTCGATCTCTTCGTCCAACCCGTCGATCGAGACCTCGTAGCCGTGATCGTGGGTAAACACGTCGTACAGTGCGGCGACGTCTTCCTTGGTCGTGACCTCGTCGAACGAGATACCGATCGTGTTGGCGTCGACCTGGCGCAGATTGATTTGTTTGGCGCGCGCCGCGGCCATGATGAACTCGGTCGCGTTGCCGGTGTTGACCGTGATCGTGTCGAAGTAATGCTCGGTCTCGACCTCGACGCCGAGCTTGCGCAAGCCCTCGGCCAGCAGCACCGTCAGCCGGTGCACGCGCTGCGCGATGCGGCGAATTTCGTCGGGGCCGTGGTAGACCGCGTACATGCTGGCCATGATCGCGAGCAGTGCCTGCGCGGTGCAGATGTTGCTGGTCGCCTTTTCGCGACGGATATGCTGCTCGCGCGTCTGGAGCGCGAGCCGCATCGCGGGTTCGCCGCGGCTGTCGACGGATACGCCGATCAGGCGACCCGGAAGCGAGCGCTTGAAGGCTTCGCGCGTGGCCATGAATGCCGCATGCGGACCGCCGTAGCCCAGCGGTACGCCGAATCGCTGCGAGCTGCCGACCACGATATCGGCATCGAATTCGCCGGGTGGGGTCAGCAGGGTCAGGCTCAGCAGGTCCGCGGCCATCGCGACCAGGCCCTTTTTTTCATGTACCTTCTCGACCAGCTCACGATAGTCGTGTATTTCGCCGGTCGAGCAGGGATATTGCAGCAGCACGCCGCACAGTTCCGGGTTGTCGGCCGCGTCGAACGGGTCGCCGATCACGCACTTGATGCCCATGTGCCCGGCGCGGTTACAAACGACCTCGATGGTTTGCGGGTGACAGCTATTGGCGATAAAAAACACGTCGCTCTTGCTCTTCGACAGCCGATGACACATCGCCATCGCCTCGGCCGCGGCGGTGGCTTCATCGAGCACCGATGCGTTTGCCAGTTCCATGCCGGTCAGATCGCTGACCATGGTCTGAAAATTGAGCAGTGCTTCGAGACGTCCTTGTGAAATCTCCGCCTGGTAGGGCGTATACGCGGTATACCAGGCCGGATTACGCAACAGGTTACGCTCGATCACCGAAGGCGTCTGGGTGTTGTAGTAACCCATGCCGATAAAGGACTTGTAAAGCTGGTTGCGAATCGAGATTTCGTAAAGACGGAGCAACACCTGGCGCTCGCTAATGCTGGACTTGACCGCTAGCGGCTTGCGTCGCCGGATCGCCTCGGGCACGACCTTGTCGAGCAATTCGTCGACGCTGTCCATGCCTAGCGCCTCGAGCATCGCTGCTTCCTCGGCCTGATCCGGGCCGATGTGGCGGCGAATGAAGCCGTGAAAAATATCGAGATCCTTTAGCTTGAGATCGAGATTTGCCATGGTTAGATTTCTCCGTTGTGTCGGCTTCGAAGGCCCGCTCAGGGTCCCGTAGAATACATGCTAATCCTTTTGCGGGTCCAGCGAGAGCACTAATTGATCGCTAATCCACTGTTTCAGGAAACCGGCCGCGGTGAGCGCAACCTGGGACTCGTCGATCCATTCCAGCAGTCCCTCGCAAATCGTGGCGAAGCTCGCCCCGTCATATGCCGCCTCGATTGCCCAGGCTTCGTGCACCTCGAGCGAGCGCCAGTGAGTTTTGAATTCCCGGCGCCAGAGCAGCCAGCGTTGCGGAACCTCGCCTCGAATCCTGTCGGGTGCATCGCGCGCCTGGTCGAGCGCGCTCTCAATCGCGGGGACGTTCCAGTAAAGGTCGAGCCAGCGCAGCGCGGGCTTGAATCGGAAGCCCAGACCGGGCCAGTCCCCGGGAGGAATCTGCGCCATATCGTCCAGCTGCACCAGTTTGTCGCTGTCGGCCGCGTCGAATACCAGCGATTGCGCCCATTCGTAGCTTGCGAGTTCGGCGAGAAATTCACGTTGTTCGCCACGATATTCATCTTTCAGGTAAGCCGGCAGGCCGGCACCGAACCAGCGCACCGAGGGATGGGTCGATGGGTGATGTTCGAGGTAACCCAGCGCAAGCGCCTCGAAGGCGGGCCGGCCGAGGTATTTCTCCAGCGCCGAGAAATCCACCGCGAGGCAGTCGATCAGGCGAATTCGATAAGCATTGTAATAGGTGCCGAGACGATGCTCGGCGAGCGCGTTTTCGGTGCTGACGATATCCTGCCGGATATCTTCCGCGCCGCCGACCAGGTAATCCTGGAAGCGCAGCTGGAGTTGACGTAGCGGGGTCACCTGCGGTCAGACCTCGTAGTAGGGTGCGGCGATGCGACGGGCCCGGTCGAGCTCGGCGAGTACCTGGTCGAGCTCCGGGATGTTGCCGTCGCGTTCGATCATCGTCGATACCGGGCCGAAACGCTTCGCCGTAGCCTCGTAGAGCTGCCAGACCGGGTCGATCACGTCCTGGTCGTGAGTGTCGATAATCAGGTTGCCTTCATTGGTGTGGCCGGCCAGGTGATGCTGCCAGACGCGCTCGATCGGCACGCCGTCGAGGTAATCCTGTGGATCGTAGTGATGGTTGTAACTGCTGACGTAGATATTGTTCACGTCGAGCAACAGGAAACAGTCGGCACGCTCGGCAATCGCGCTGAGGAATTCCCATTCCGGCATCGCGTCGTCGCAGTAGGTAATGTAACTCGACAAGTTTTCGATCAGCATTTGCCGACCGAGATAATCCTGCACCCGACAAATACGCTCGGCGACGTGCTTGATCGCTTCCTCGGTATAAGGCAGCGGCAACAGGTCGTGCATGTTCTTGTGATCGACCCCGGTCCAGCACAGGTGATCGGAAATCCAGCGCGGCTCGACGCGCTTCATCAGTTGCTTCAGTTGTCGAAGATAGTCGAAATCGAGATCGTCGGTGCTGCCCAGCGATAGCGAAACCCCGTGCATAACCATCGGATAGTCCCGTCGGATCGCGTCGAGAAAATAGAGCGGTTTACCGCCATCGATCATGTAATTTTCACTGAGGATTTCGAGCCAGTCGATATTTTTCGGCTTGCGCTCGAGAATGTCCTGGTAATGTTAGGCGCGCAGCCCGAGGCCGAAGCCAAGAAAGGGTTTTGCGTCGGACTGGATCATGAATCGGTTATTGCGTTCGAAGAAATGCGATTGTATCGACTGGGCAAAAAAAATGCACCGACGATGTCGGTGCATTTTACTGCTGTTGATCCAGGCCTAGGCTTCGAATTTGCCACCGGCTTCTTCACACTCAGACTTGGTCCGCTTGACCCAACCCTGACCGGCGCAGGAGTTTTGTCCGGCGCAGCTGGTGGTTGCGGTGGCGCAGGCGCTGGTGCCTTTGCAGGAATTGATGTTGAAGCATTTACCGGCCTTTTCGGCTGCGGTGGCGCTCATCGGTGCTACCGCGAACATTGCAGCGGCGGCCGCGGCCAGCGCGACTCCTGTGGTTTTTTTTGCAGTAATCATTTAATTTTCCTCAAGTTTTTTGAACGTCAATGTACTGGTTTACCCCCATTACGCGCATTTAGAGAAGCCGATTTTGCAGAAAGTTCACCAAAATATTAAAAAAAAAGGATCGATGCGGTTCCCGGGATCAACGATACAGGCGGATGATAAGCCGGTCACCGCGTTGTACCAGCTCGAAGTTTTGTAACACGTTCATGCCAAGCAGGACCTCATCGACGCCCATACCCGGAATAATGCTCGCCCTGACGTCATACAGCTCGATCTCGCCGAGCGCGAGTTGATCGAGTCGCGTCAGGTAGGCTCGAGTCTGACCGTTTGCGGTCGAAACCGTCGTCGACGGCCCCGCCACCAGGCCCAGGTATTCCTGCAACTCCCCCGGAATCGCGGTCATCGTCGCACCCGTATCGACGAGAAAACTGACGCGTCGTCGATTGACTTCACCGTCGAAAACATAATGTCCCTGGCGGTTCCGCTGCAGCACGATTTCGCTATAGTCGCCGGTTTGCAATGTCGAAACAGACCGGTTTGGATTGGCCTGGCGGTCGAGAATCTTCGCGAACACAAGCACCAGCACAAAAAACCCCGCAATCCACGCGAGCGTGGTGAACATCATGCCGAGTTTTTTAGTAGAATCAGCCATTACAGCGTAACTTAATGGCGAATCTCCAGAATGCAACGCAAGGGCAGGCTAGATGTCGGGTAATAGTTTTGGCAAATCGTTCGTCGTCACGTCGTTTGGCGAGAGCCACGGCGGTGCGATCGGATGCGTCGTCGACGGTTGTCCGCCGGGCCTTGAGCTTTGCGAGGCGGATTTGCAGCACGACCTGGATCGGCGTAAACCGGGTAAATCGAGGCATACGACACAACGCCGCGAAGACGACGCGGTGCAAATCCTGTCGGGCACTTTCGAGGGTAAGACCACCGGTACGCCGATCTGTCTGCTGGTACATAACCAGGACCAGCGATCAAAGGATTACAGCGAGATCAAGAATCTGTTTCGCCCCGGGCACGCCGATTACAGCTACACGCAGAAATACGGCTTTCGCAACTATCGAGGCGGCGGGCGTTCGTCCGCGCGGGAGACCGCGATGCGCGTCGCCGCCGGCGGTATCGCAAAAAAATACCTGTTCGAGCGATATGGCATCCGGGTGCGCGGTTATCTTGCGCAGCTCGGCCCGCTCAAGCCGAAAAATTTCGACTGGGATCAGGTCGATCGGAACGACTTTTTTTGTCCCGACGCCGGGCTGGTAGCAGAACTCGAAAGCTACATGGACGCGCTGCGCAAGGAAGGCGAGTCGATCGGTGCGCGCGTGTCGGTCGTCGCGAGCGGTGTGCCGCCGGGACTGGGTGAGCCGATTTTCGATCGTATCGACGCCGAGATCGCGCACGCGATGATGAGTATCAACGCGGTCAAGGGGGTCGAGATTGGTGCCGGTTTCGCTAGCGTCGAGCTCAAGGGTACGCAGAATCGGGACGAAATCACGCCGCAAGGCTTTCTCTCGAATCATGCCGGGGGCACGCTGGGCGGAATCACATCGGGACAGGACGTGCTGGTCAGCATCGCGCTCAAGCCGACCTCGAGTATTCATCTGCCGGGCAGGAGCGTCGATGTCGATGGAAAAGCGGTCGATATTCGCACCAAGGGCCGTCACGATCCCTGCGTGGGCATTCGCGCAACCCCGATCGCCGAGGCGATGCTGGCGCTCGTGCTGCTGGATCATTATCTGCGCCACCGGGCCCAGAATGGCGATGTGGTCAGTGCCACACCGACGATTCCGGCCGGTCAAGGCCCGTATTAAGTTCAATTTTGTGACGAAGGTGGCAGTCTGAGGGCCTTGCGATGAAAGAAAATGTCAGCGTTGCAGTAGTGGGCGCGACGGGCGCCGTGGGCGAGTGCATGCTCGAGATCCTCGCCCAGCGGCAATTCCCGGCCGCGCGCATCGCGGCGCTGG
>JBFGQE010000004.1:0-29734 GCA_041564355.1 Gammaproteobacteria bacterium
CGACGTGTTGGTGCCGCTGGGTGACGCGGTCGCCGATTTCACCTATCACCGCTCCGCGTCGCATTCGCTTTTCGTGCTCGCGCTCGCGACGCCGCTGGTGGCGTGGATGATTACGCGCATTCATCCTTCGACGCGCGAACATCTCGGCCGCTGGATGCTCGCCGTGTACCTCGTGTTCGCGTCGCACGTGCTGATCGACGCCATGACCGCATACGGCACGCAGATATTCTGGCCTCTCGTCACCACCCCGGTAAGCTGGTCGACGGTATTCATCATCGATCCGCTCTACACGTTGCCGCTGCTGGTCGGGGTCATCGCCGCACTGGTGTTGACGCGCGAATCCGACCGCGGTCACCGCATCAACCGCGCGGGCCTGGTGCTGAGCACCGCTTATCTCGCGTGGACGATTGGCGCCAAGTTCTACGTCGAAGCGCGCTTCGACGAGGCGTTGCGCGCGCAAAACATCCCTCACGAGCGTGTATTCACCACCCCGGCGCCGTTCAATTCGCTGCTGTGGCGCGCCGTCGTGCGCGATCGCGGAAGCTATTACGAGGCCTATTACTCATTGTTCGACGCGCCGGGCCAGATCCGTTTTACGCGTTACGCGAGCGCGGACCAACTGCTCGATTCGTTGGCTGATCACTGGCCGGTGACTCGTCTCGCCTGGTTTAGCAAGGGGTTTTACTCGGTCGCGCTCGACCAGGATCGTATCGTGATTAGCGATTTGCGCATGGGTGTCGAGCCGAATTACGTGTTCCGTTTCAAGGTGGGCGAAGTGAGCAACCCGCACCCGCTGCCGACCGTGCCCGAAGCGTTGCCGCCGGTGCGTAACTGGAAACTGATGCCCCGGGTCTGGGATCGAATTTGGGATGCGGGCGTGCAGCTCTCTCCCCCGGGGCTGAATCCCTGAATCCCGCCACCGCGGTGTCCGGTGGCGCGCCTCAACCTATCCTGTTCGGCTTCAATGCGGCTGTGGTTTTGCGCCGGTCTGCTATGCTCGTTGTAATCGTGGGAGCGCGACAATCGCGCGTTTTCAAGCTGAAACGGGAGATCCAATTATGCGACTCAGCCAGCATTTCGTGAACGGTGGTTTTATCCTGGTCCTGATCATCGGCCTGGCCTTGAATCCGGCGTCGGCGGCGAAGGATAACAAGGACAAGCAAAAGAAATTACCGCCGGGATTACAGAAGAAGCTAGACCGCGGTGGTTCGTTACCGCCGGGATGGGAAAAAAAGCTGGTCCGGGGCGAAGTCATGGAGGCGCCCGTCTATGCGCAAAGCGAGGTCGTCATTCCGGTCGATTCGAGCGGGCAGGTAACCGTGCGGGTCGACGACAAGCTGGTGAAAGTGATCGAGGCTACCCGCGAAATCATCGATATCGTCGAAATACTGAACCCGAATTAAGATGCCGATCATCGGCTGCCACGTCGCCGTCGGTCCGCAGCAGATCACCGTGACCGGGTAGCTTTTCGAACCGGGGTATTAAGTCGTCGGTGGCAAGGCGGTGCCGCGACCGCCGGGCGAGCTCCGTCGTTGCTGGTCGATTTGCTCATTCCCGATTTCAACCCGGCCCGGGACGTCGAGTGCATGCTGCGCACGATAGCGTCCAGCCTGGCCGAAGCCGCCTTGCAAAATATCTACATCAACCGACGCGAAGCGGCGTCGAGAGGGATTTTCGACGCGGGTGATTTCCTGCGCTGGCAAGGCCGCGCGCAGCGGGCGTGGCGCGCAAGCCGCCAAAGCCGTTAAAATAGGCGGGCAGCAAACCAGTCACCGCCACCGGTCGGAGGCCTTATGGGAAGCGTCACCCCGATCAGCCGAGTCAAATTCTCGGTCGGTCAACTGATTCATCATCGCCTGTTCGATTACCGCGGCGTAATCGTCGATGTCGATCGGACCTTCCAGGCAAGTGAAGCCTGGTATGAGCAAATGGCGAAGTCGAAACCACCGAAGGATAAGCCCTGGTACCACGTGCTGGTGCATGGCGCGAGCCATGCGACTTACGTCGCCGAGCAAAACCTCGAGGCGGACACCAGCGACGAGCCGGTAATCCACCCGATGCTGGAGCACTTTTTCAGCGATTTCGTCGACGGCCGCTACGTGCAGCCGCAACGCATGAATTGATCACGCCATGCCAGCCCCGGCACCGAAAAACGGTAGCCCGGGGCGGGAGAACGGCCGGGGCGCGCTGCGGGCGAACGGGCTTCGAGAAGCCCGCGCCACGCTGGCCTCCGATCACTTGTAGCAGGGCCCGTTCATCACCATATTAGTGGAGGGGAGGTGCTAATGATCAGGACGCCGGCGGAGTGCCGCGGGCGACTCGGGGTGAGATGGAGTTTAAAGATTACTATGACATCATCGGCGTAAAGCGTGACGCAACGCAGGACGAGATCAAGCGTGCGTACCGCAAGCTTGCGCGCAAGTTCCATCCCGACGTCAGCAAGGAGGCGGACGCCGAGCAGCGCTTCAAGGAGGTCGGTGAGGCTTACGAGGTTTTGAAAGATCCGGAGAAGCGCGCGGCCTACGATCAGCTCGGCGCTAACTGGAAGGCTGGCCAGGATTTCCGACCACCGCCGGACTGGGATCAGGGCTTCGAATTCCACGGGGGCGGATTCACCGACGCCGACGCCGCGGAATTCAGCGATTTTTTCGAAAGCCTGTTCGGGCGCGGCTTCGACCGAGGCCGCCAGCGGGAATTTCATGCGCGCGGGGAAAACAGTTTCGCCCGCGTGCTGATCGATCTCGACGACGCCTACCAGGGCGCGACGCGCAGTATTTCGCTCAAGTCGACCGAGCTCGGTGCCGACGGCCGTCCGAGCGTCAGGGAGCGAACGCTCAACGTGCGCATTCCGCAGGGCGTTCGCCAGGGCCAACAGATCCGCCTCGCCCGTCAGGGTGGCGCCGGGTATGGCAAGGGCGAGGCTGGCGACCTGTTTCTCGAAGTCGAGTTCAGGCCGCACCCGTTCTACCGTGTCGAAGGCAAGGATGTCTACCTGGATCTCCCCGTCGCCCCGTGGGAAGCCGCGCTCGGCGCGACCATCGAGCTGCCGACACCGGCGGGCAAGGTCGAACTCAAGATTCCGCCGAATTCTGCTGCCGGACGCAAGCTCAGGCTCAGGGGTCGCGGAATTCCGTCGAAGCAGGCGGGCGATCTTTACGTGATCCTGCAAATCGCGCTGCCGAAAGCCGATACGGAAGAGGCCAAGCAGGCTTATGCCGAGTTCCGCAAGTCCTTCAACTTCAATCCGCGTGCCGGACTGGGGGTTTAAGTCATGCCGAAAAAACAATCCCGATCCCTGCTCCGCGGCGAGCTGCTCGATGAATCGATCGAACTGACGCTGGCCGAGTTGTGCCGCGCCTGCCAGTTGCCGGCCGAACGCATAATCGAATTCGTCGAGGAAGGTATTATCGAGCCGCGTGGGCGCGACCCGTCGCGCTGGCGCTTTCACGGGATCAGCATTCGTCGCGTGCGCCGCGCGCAGCGCCTGAAGCGCGATCTCGGCGTCAACACGCCGGGGGTCGCGCTGGCGCTCGAGCTACTCGAGGAACTCGAGCAACTGCGTGCGCGCCTGAGAGATCCCCGGGGGTAAGAGGACTGATGCCCGTCGCCGATCGCATCGATAACTCGGTCTGGCGCCAGCACGCGTGGCACAACCGCCTGCAGACGATACTGTTGCTCGGCTTCATGGGCGGCTTCCTCGCGCTGCTCGGCTGGCTGCTCTGGGGCCGCGACGGCATCATCATGCTGCTGATCACCGGCGCTGTCGGCGTGCTGTTCAATCCGAGCTTCTCACCGTGGCTGGTCATGCGCCTGTACAACGCGAGGCCCGTGGCTCCGGCGCAAGCGCCCGCGCTGGCGCAAGCGCTCTCGGCCTTGTCCGCGCGTGCCGGTTTGTCGCGCGAGCCTGATCTGTACTACGTGCCGAGTCCGATGCTGAACGCCTTCGCCGTGGGTTCACGCGCTCGCTCGGCGATCGCCGTCACCGACGGCCTGCTGCGTGAGCTCGATCTGCGCGAAATCGTCGGCGTACTGGCGCACGAGGTAAGCCACATTCGAAACAACGACCTGCGCGTCATGGGTTTGGCCGACCTGTTCAGCCGCGCCACCAGCGTGCTATCGCTTTTCGGCCAGTTCCTGCTGCTGCTGAACCTGCCGCTAATCCTGTTTACCGAGATTACGATCAACTGGTGGGCGATAGCGCTGCTCGTGTTTGCGCCGAGCCTGTCGGCCCTGGCGCAGCTCGCGCTGTCGCGCACGCGCGAGCACGATGCGGATCTGAATGCCGCGCGCCTGACCGGCGACCCGGAAGGACTTGCGCGCGCGCTGCAAAAACTCGAGCGCATCCAGGGCGGCTGGATGGAGCGTATCTTCATGCCGGGACGTCGGTTACCGCAGCCGTCGGTCCTGCGTACGCACCCGCAAACCGACGAGCGCGTCGCGCGGCTGCTGGCGTTGCAGCCGAAGCTCAGGACGGAACCGCTGCTCGAGCGGTCGGCGCCTGCCTACCATCCCGAACGCATCTTCGGCGCCGCGCCAGATCGGCGCCCGCGCTGGCACTTCAATGGCCTGTGGTACTAGGAAACCGGTATGAGCGAATCTCTCAACATTGTTTGCCCCCATTGCAGCGCGGTTAACCGGTTTCCGGCGGCGCGTCTGGGCGATGCGCCCGGTTGCGGGAAGTGTCACCAGCCTCTGTTTTCCGGTCACCCGGTGGAGTTGAATGCAAGCGGCTTCGATCGACACCTCGGGCGCAGCGACATCCCGTTGCTGGTCGATTTCTGGGCTCCCTGGTGCGGGCCCTGTCGGGTCATGGCGCCGCAGTTCGAGCAGGCCGCGCGTGAACTCGAACCGGGTATGCGGCTGGCAAAAGTCGATACCGAAGCGGAGCAGGCTCTTGGCGCGCGTTTCGGCATTCGCAGTATTCCGACGCTGGCGCTGTTCCGGGGCGGACGCGAAATCGCGCGCCAGGCCGGCGCGATGGGAGTGGCGGATATCGTTCGCTGGGCGCGGCAACAGGCCGGCACCGCGGCGGTTTAAACCGGTCCCAGGTCGCGCAGAAAGCGGTCGCGGATAAAGCGCGCCACGGTCTCGATATCGTTGAGGTCCAGCACCGGAATCGCGATGTTGACGGGTGGCGGCGCGTCGCAGGCGAGCGCGATAACCGATTCGTCTTCCGCGAACAGGTAGGGCTTGCCGAGCGCTTCACGATGCAGTTCAATTTTTGGGAACTTCACGTCCTTGTAACCTTCCACCAGCACGAGGTCGGTACGCGCGGGATCCAGCGACGCGACGATTTGCGCTAACGAGGGTTCGTCACCCGGGGTCGCGAATTCGGTGATCAGCGCCATCCGGGTCGTGGTGCAGATCACGGTTTGTTCGGCGCCGGCCTTGCGCAATTCGAAACTGTCCTTGCCCGGTTGATCCAGGTCGAAATGGTGATGCGCGTGCTTGATCGCGGAAACGCGAAGACCCTGTTCTTTCAATAGCGGAATCAGCTGACGCAACAGCGTGGTCTTGCCGGTGCCGCTCCACGCGCAAAAACCTAGCATGGGCAAGGTCGGGGTCATTGTGCGGCCTCGAGCGCCTGCTTGTCGTCCGGCGTATTGATATTGCGAAACATGTCGGCGCAGTCAGAAAAATCGACGCGCGCGAAATCGTGCTCGGCGTACCAGCGGTCGATCTTGCGCTCGCCGCGGTCGAGAAAGGCACGCAGGCTTGGCAACAGGTCGACCCGCATTAGCGCGTGCACCGGCTGCAGGCGCTCGCCGTCGAAAGCGACATTGACCGTCGCTCCGTTGTCCGCCTGCGCGCTGATGAAGCGCGCGACATAGTCGTCGACCAGTAATGGACTGTCGCAGGGCAGGGTCAGGATGTAATCGGTAGTGGCTGCCCGCATCGCGCTGGCGAAACCGGCCAGGGGACCCTGGTATTCCTCGAGTTCGTCGCTGACTACCGGGTGACCGTAGCCCGCGTAGAGCGCCTGATTGCGATTAGCATTGATCAACACGGCAACGGACTGCCGGCGAAGCTTGTCGAGCAGGATTTCGATCAGCGGTCGACCGTCGAACTCAAGCAGGCCCTTGTCCATCCCGCCCATACGCCTGCCCTGACCGCCGGCGAGAATCACCGCGGTGATAGCGGGGGTGCCGATGCTCATCGCTTGTGCGAGTGCCGCACGCTGTCGAGATCGACCACTTCCGCCGCGGCCTTGCCGACAGGATGAACTCGCCGGTTTTCGAGCCTGAGCTGTCGGGTGGCGAGCCCGGCAAAGCTCGCAGGATCGTGGGTGACGACCACGATCGCGGTACCGCTGTCGCGAAACTCGCTCAACATTTGCAGCGTGCGCGCACGGCTCTCGCTGTCGAGGTTTGCGGTGGGTTCGTCGAGCAGCAGTATCTGTGGTCCGCTCAGGCGCGCCCGCGCGAGTGCGACACGCTGTTTCTGTCCGCCTGAGAGGCTTGCTGCGGACTGGTTTTGCAATGACTCGAGGCCGGCCCAGATCAGCGCGCGATTGACCGCGGATTCGCGGTCCACGAGCGAAGGATTCAGCCGTGCCGCGTACTCGATATTGCGCCGCAGGCTGCCCGACAGCATATAAGGCTGCTGGTGCAGGTACATGATCGATCGCAGCAATCGCTTGCGCTGCCGCCGCCATGGCTCTGGCTCAGTGTTGTCGACCAGCACGTCACATTGCGCCGGTTTTTCCAGCCCGGCGACGATGCGCAGCAACGTGGTTTTGCCGGAGCCGTTCTCTCCGGTCAGCACAACGCAGTCGTGGCTGGCGAGGATCAGCGACGCATTGTCGAGCACGAGGTTATGCCCGAAACGTTTGCTGACGCCGTGGAAGGCGATGCGAAAAGGGTCGATCATGGGTGGATACTGCCTCGACCCTGCACGTACTGCAATAGCGCGTTGAGTAAAAATGCGAGAAACAGGAGTACCGCGCCGAGCGCGATCCCCTCGGCGAATGCACCCTTGCTCGTCTCCAGCGCAATCGCGGTGGGTATGTTGCGCGTGTAGTGGGCAATATTGCCGCCGAGCATCATCGACGCGCCAACCTCGGAAATGATTCGCCCGTAGCCGGCCAGCAGCGCCGCCATCAGGCCAAAGCGAATTTCGTAGAGCACGGTGAAAAAGGCATGCACGCGGCTCGCGCCGAGCGTGCGTGCGGTCTCCCAGGCGGCACGATCCGCGGCCTGCAGCGCGACGTGGGTCATGCAGACCAGGATCGGCAGGCACAGCAGGAACTGGCCCATCGCCATCGCGGACTGCGTGAACAGCAGCTTGAAATCACCCAGCGGGCCCTGGCGGGAAAGCACGATAAACAGGGTCAGGCCGATGACCACCGCGGGTACCGAGAGAAAAGTGTTGAACAACGAAATCAGCACACGGCGACCGAAAAAGTTGCCGTAGGCCAGGCAGAACGCGATGATTAGTGCGGGTGGCACCGCGGCGAGGATCGCCAGCGTCGAAACCCGAAAGGAAATCGCCACGATTTCCCAGATCTCCGCGTTGCCGCTGAACAGCAGGCGGAAAGCTTCGAGGGTGCTCGAGATCAGGACGTCCACGGCATCACTGCGCGGCGAGCGCCGCCGACGGGACGAACAATTGCTGGCCCTGGATCCTGAATTCGCCGATCAACTTCTGCACCGGCGGCGAGGTAATCCAGTCGATCAGCTTTTTCGCTCCGATATAGTTCGCATGCGGGTGTCGTTCAGGATTCACCGCGATGATGCCGTAAGGATTGAACAACGGCGGATCGTTCTCGAACAGCAGTCGCAGGTCGAGTTTGCCGCGGTAGGCGAGCCAGGTGCCCCGATCGGTCATCGTGTATGCGTCGATCTCGTTGGCGATTTGCAGCGTCTTGCCCATGCCCTGACCGACTTCGCGATACCAGCTTCCGCCTGGTTGCCTGCCGGCGCTCTGCCACAGGATCAGTTCGCGTTTATGCGTGCCCGAGTCGTCGCCACGCGAAATGAACGGATGCGCGGTGTCGTGAACGCGGCGCAATACTTCCGCTACGGTCTCGCTTTTACCGGCGCCGACCGGGTCGGATACCGGCCCGACGATGATGAAGTCGTTGTACATGACGTCGGTACGGTTAACCCCGTAGCCCGCCTGGACGAAGGCATCCTCGGCCGCGCGCGCGTGCACCAGGACCGCGTCGACATCGCCCTCGCGCCCGAGGCGCAGTGCCTTGCCGGTGCCGACCGCAATCAGGTGAACCTCGACGCCGGTTTCCTCGGTGAAACGCGGCAACAGGTAATCCATCAGCCCCGAGTTCGCGGTGCTGGTGGTGGTAGCCAGACGCAACGGCGCCTCGGCGGCGGCCGACAGGCTGCACAGGAACAGGCATAAGGCGAAGCAAAGGTTGCGGAGCATTGAGCCGGGGCCCTTCTCGGGGACGCAAAAATGGGACCGGCATTGTACCAAGCCGCGCGCGACGGCGTCGAATATTCGTTGGGAGCCCAGGGCAAAAAAGGTAAACTGCGGGACATTAATCCACTCCAACGAGGGTTCGAAAATGGACGAGGAAGTGCTCAACATGTCGATTCGCAAGTTCTTGAAAAAGGTCGGTATCACGTCGCAGCGCGAAATCGAAAAGGCGATGACGCAGGCCAATGCAGACGGCAGGCTCGATGGCAAGCCGGTTGCGGTCAGCATTACGTTGCGTTGTGACCTGATCGATGAGCCTTTGCAAATCGATGGTGAAATCAATTACTAGGGTGGCGTGCGCGTGAGCCAGGATCGCGAATTCATCGCGCTGAACATCGCCGTGCTGACGGTTTCGGATTCGCGCGACGAGGCCAGCGACAAGTCCGGTGCGTTGCTGGTTTCGATGCTTACCGAGGCGGGTCATCGGCTGGCGGAGAAGGCGATCGTGCCGGACGACAAGTATCGTATCCGCGAGGTCGTGTCGCGCTGGATTGCCGACGAGTCGACCCAGGTGGTGCTGACCACTGGCGGCACCGGCGTGACCGGGCGCGACGGTACTCCTGAGGCGGTCGAGCCGCTGCTCGACAAGACTATCGACGGCTTCGGTGAGACTTTTCGCAGCCTGTCCTACCAGAGCATCGGCACTTCGACGCTGCAGTCGCGCGCGATCGCGGGCGTCGCCAACGGAACCTACCTGTTCTGTTTGCCGGGGTCTTCCGGCGCCTGCAAGGATGGCTGGACCAAGCTGATCAGCGCGCAGCTCGATTTCCGTACCCGCCCGTGTAACCTGGTCGAGCTCATGCCCCGCCTGCGCGAAGTATGAAATGGCCATTGCCGACGGGATAAAACCGGGCGCCTTCGGATCCGACTAGCTCAGGTCGAGTCCCCGGCGCGCGCCTTGCCAGTTAACCAGCATTGCGAGGATTGCCCCCAGGGTGGCGAGGAAAGCGTCCTTCTGCGCATCCCATTCATCGCCCTGGGTGCCGAGGTAGGCGTTGCCCAGTTCGGGGCTGACGACCATCGCGGCGATCACTTCGATGACTTCGTACACGGCGCTGAAAGCGACGACGCAGTTGATCGTGATGAAATAAGACCAGGCTCGCGTTACCCCCGATTTGCGCACCAGAATTTCTCGCATTGGATAAGCCAGCAGCAGGCCGAAACAGAAATGCACGATGCGGTCGTAGTGATTGCGCTCGAGTTCGAACAGGTCCTGCAGCCAGAAGCCGAAAGGCGTTTCCGCATAGGTGTAATGCGCCCCGGCCAGGTGCAGCGTGAGAAACACGACAAACAGGCCGTAGGAAAAATTCGAAAACCGGAACTGGCGGTAGGTGGCGACCAGTAAACCGCAAAACAGGAAAACCAGCAGGTTTTCGAGCAACCAGTCACTCGGGTAGAGCGGCCGGATCGCGGTGATGATCCAGATCACGATGAGCCAGAGCACGAGGCCCTGCAGGACTCGGTTGGACCTGAAGGAAGCCGTTGTCATGCCGGCATCGACCCGCGAATCACGATGAAATCAATAATTATCATAAACCTCCGTTCATCAGGTTAGGAACATTTCATCCATGCGGGCATGATGCAGGTCAATTGTCGCGGTGCCTGGGCGCCGCCGGGCAGATTTCCCCGCGAACCAGGCTGATGATCCTGTTGTCGCGGAATCATCGCCGCGATACCCCGGATTTTGGTCAACGGTACGTAGTGCAACGCCGGTATCCCGTGACCACCACGGCCGCGATTGCGGTATCGATAACCGGTTCGAATACCCCTCGATCCCCCCTTCGAGAACAGGATGCTCCTGCAACGGAATTGCCTGATCAATCCGATGCCCTGAGTAAATGTGAACCAATTGTATATATAAAACGTAGAATTATTATAAACAAAAGTTGATAGTCTACTGGCTTAAAGCAAACAATGATGAGAACCGCGTATCGAGACGAGCGTATCTACCTCGATAAGCGATCCAGGCGGGAGCGGAATGATAGACAAGGTGAAGCCGGAAAACGCGGCACGGAGCGGTTCGAGCCGTAACGCCGAGACGAGGCAACACGGCACGGCGCTACGCGCGCTGGGCTGGGCTGGTGTGATCGTCGCGGCGCCTTTTTTCTTATGGGTACCGCTCGCCCTGGTGACACCATTGCCGTCCATGATCGACGTCTTCGGCGTCGTGGGCTTGCGTATTCCGGCTTCGATCACGATCGCCGGGCTGTTGCTGGCCGCGATCGGGTTCCACAAGTTTTAGTGGGAAGCGTCCGGGCCCTTATCCGGACATTTGTTAACTGTCAGATGAGGTTGTAGTCATGTTCAAAACGTCCGATTTTTTCATCCTGCTAGCGGTCGCCGTGTCATTTGCGGTATCCGGGCTTCTGTGGTTCGAAGGGTACCAAACCGAGGGGCTTTTCACCGCGATCTGGGTGCCGTCGATCCTGGCATTCGGGATTTATTTCAAACTGTCGAGCCTTGCGGCCAGAGGAGGGCAATCATGATTGTCGATAATCTGATTTACTTCGCCATATTCGTTTTCGTGATGATGATCATCGGTTTGGTACTGACCGTTCGGGAATTCCGCTACGGCAATCCAAAGCAGCAACAGGAAGAAGCCGAGAAAAATCCAGGCGCCGTTGCCGATTTCACCGATAGCACGGTAGGCCGGCCAGCGCGGTAGGCGTGCCCGCGCAACGCTTCCGATACGATCGTATCGCGGCCCGCCACGAGTGTTTTCGGCGGGCCGCGATCAGGAAAAAACGTGGCTATAGCGGGACGGGGTGCGAAATCGGACCAGCGACCCGCTCAGTCGGCCTGGTGGCGGGTGTCCCGCTTGCTAGATTTGGCTCGCTCGGGCGGCACGGCGTCGTACTCGATCAGATCCCCGCCATGGTAGGCGAGGAAATGGCGGCCCTTGGCGCGCGCGATCAGCGTCACCCCGACCTGTTGCGCGATCTCGAGGCCCATCGCGGTAATTCCCGAGCGGGAAAGCAAAACGGGAATCTCCATCAACGCAACCTTGATCACCATTTCCGAGGTCAGGCGGCCGGTGGTATAGAAAAGCTTGTCGTGCCCCTTCAGGTCATGCAGCCACATGTGACCCGCGATCGCGTCGACCGCGTTGTGCCGGCCGACGTCCTCGATAAACAGCTCGATCCCGTTCTCTTCGCTGCACAGCGCACAACCGTGAACGGCGCCCGCGTTCTTATAGATTTCATTATATTCGTTCAGCGCCTGCAGCAGGCCATAAATCGACGACTGCTTCAGGCGAGGCGCTCGCAGTCGTATCTCGTCGATGTCTTCCATCAGGTCGCCGAACATCGTGCCCTGGCCGCAGCCGGTCGTCACGGTCTTGCGCTCGAGTTTTTCGTCGATGCCGTCGACGCCATTCCAGGTCACGATAGCGGCTGACTCGGTCTCCCAGTCGACCTGAATCGCCTTGACCTGTTCGATATCGGTGATCATGCGCTGGTTGCGCAGCCAGCCGAGGATCAGCAGTTCCGGATGGTTGCCGAGCGTCATCAACGTGACCAGTTCCTTCTTGTCGAGATACATCGTCAACGCGCGCTCCACGGCGATGGCGCCATCGACCGGCTGGTTGAATTCGTTGAGCGCAATGACGTTGGCGGTGGCCTTGAGGCCGGCGTTGGTCAGGTCGGGCAGGCGCCGCTCGGGCACGGAAGACATTTCATCCCCCGGTCAGGTTCATATGACGCAGCAGCACCTCGGCCGAGTTGAGGTTGAAGTCATGCCCCCTGGGTTTGATCTGCATCGAGTCGATGATCGCCTGTTCGAGGACGTCGTCGTCACCCGGGTTGGCGCGCACCACGTGGCGCAGGTCCATCGAGTGTTCCTGGCCGAGGCACAGCAGCAACCGGCCTTCCGCGGTCAGGCGAACGCGGTTACAGGTGTCGCAAAAGTTATGGCTGTGGGGAGAAATGAAACCGACGTGCGTGTTGTCGTGTTCGGTGAGCTGGTAATAACGCGTCGGGCCGCCGGTCTTGTAGGTGCTGGGCACCAGTTCGTGGTGCTGTTCGATGTCCTGCAGGATCTGGTCGCTGGAATAGTAGGACACCGCGCGGTCGTGATGGTCATTCTGCCCGAGCGGCATTTCCTCGATGAAGCTGATATCGATGCCGCGGTCGATACAGAAATCGACCAGGTCGACGATTTCGTCGTGGTTGTAGTTTTTCAGTACCACCGCGTTGAGCTTGATCTTGTCGAAGTCGCAGGCGATCGCCGCGTCGATGCCGTCCAGTGTTTTCTGCAGGTCGCCGATGCGGGTCATTTCGCGGAAACGATCCGGGCGCAGCGTGTCGAGGCTCACGTTGATACGCGTGACCCCGGCCTGCTTCAGCGGGCGGGCGAATTTTTTCAGCTGCGTCGCGTTGGTGGTCAGGGTCAGGTCGCGCAACGCTTCGATTTCACCGAGGTTGCGAAACAGCTGCAGGATATTGCGCCGCACCAGCGGTTCGCCTCCGGTAATGCGGATCTTGTCCACGCCGAGGCGGACGAACGCGCGCGCGATGTCTTCCATTTCCTCGAGCGTCAACAATTGCGTGCGCGGGACGAATTTCATTTTTTCCGGCATGCAGTAAACGCAGCGCAGATCGCAGCGGTCGGTGACCGACAGGCGAATATAGCTGACAGTGCGGCCGAAACGATCGACCAGTTGGTTTGCTGTGGTTGACTCGGACATAGGACGGATCATTCTAGCAAGTTTACGCGATATTGGAATGCCATTCGGACTGGTATCGTAAATAAAAGCGGCTGGCACTATGCTGTGCGGCCAGCGCGGTTATCATGCCATTTTTTTCCACATGGTTTGAAGGGTTGAAATTATGCTGATTGGTGTACCAAGGGAAATCAAGAACCACGAATATCGCGTCGGCATGGCGCCGGCAAGCGTGCGCGAGGCGATCAAGCACGGTCACGAGGTGATGGTCGAGACCGCCGCCGGGGACGGGATTGGGGTCGGCGACCAGGTTTATGCCGATCTCGGTGCGCAAATTATCGATTCCGCGGAAGAAATTTTCGAGCGCGCCGAGCTGATCGTCAAGGTCAAGGAACCACAGGCCGGCGAGCGCGCGATGCTGCGCGAAGGCCAGGTGCTGTTCACTTATCTGCATCTCGCGCCGGACCCGGAGCAGGCGAAAGATCTGATCGACAGCGGCGCGATCTGTATCGCTTACGAAACCGTAACCTCGCCGCGCGGCGGGCTGCCGTTACTCGCGCCGATGTCGAAGGTCGCCGGGCGCATGGCTATCCAGGCCGGCGCTTACTGTCTCGAGCATCCGCATGGCGGCCTCGGTCTGCTGCTCGGCGGCGTGCCCGGGGTCGACCCGGGCAAGGTGGTCGTGCTCGGCGCCGGCGTGGTGGGTACCCACGCGACGCACATTGCGGTCGGTATGGGCGCCGATGTCTGGGTCATCGATCGTAACGCGGACGTACTCGAAAACCACTGGAGACAGTTCGGGCGCACCACCAATACCGTGTTCTCGACCGAGGATGCGATCGAACGCCACGTGCGCGAAGCGGATCTCGTCATCGGCGGCGTGCTGATCCCGGGGGCCGAGGCGCCGAAATTGATCAGCAAACAGCTGGTCAGCGAGATGAAGCCTGGCGCGGTTATCGTCGACGTCGCGATCGACCAGGGCGGCTGTTGCGAAACCTCGCGCCCGACTACGCACGCGGATCCGACCTATATCGTCGACGATGTCGTGCATTACTGCGTCGCCAACATGCCCGGCGGGGTGCCGCGGACATCGACCTACGCGCTGAACAACGTGACCTTGCCGCACGTCCTCGCGCTCGCTAACAAGGGTTATCGCCAGGCATTGCTCGATGATGCGCACCTGCGCAACGGGCTCAACGTGTTCCAGGGCAAGATTACGCAGCGTGAAGTCGCCTACGACCTGGAGTATGATTTTTACGATCCGCAAGACGTCCTGAAGTGAACCCTGCCAGATGAGTCGATTCCGCGCCGCCTGCATCCAGAACACCGCAACCCGCGATATCCCCGCGAACGTCGACTGGGTCTGTAGCGCGATCGACAGGGCGGTAGATGGTGGCGCCGAATTCGTCGCGCTGGCGGAAACAGTGGGCCTGATCGAACCGGTCAACGAACAGATTCCGGCGGCGACTTACGGCGAGGACGACGACCTGGGGCTGGCCGCATTTCGCGCCAAAGCGCGCGAGCATCGCGTGATCCTGCTGATCGGGTCGCAATTGATACGCGAGCGGGAGCGGATCTTCAATCGCAGTTTTTTAATCGACCGGGACGGCGAAATTCGCGCGCGCTACGACAAGCTGCACATGTTCGATATCGAGCTCAACAACGGAGAGTTTTACCGCGAATCCGACGCGATCGCGCCCGGTGACAAGGCCGTCGTAACCGCGACGCCGTGGGGCAAGCTGGGGCTTTCCGTTTGCTACGATCTGCGCTTCGGCCAACTCTACCGCGCGCTGGCGCAGGCCGGCGCTGAATTCGTCACGATTCCGGCCGCGTTCACGCAAACCACCGGCCAGGCCCACTGGCATATTCTGGTGCGCGCCCGCGCGATCGAAACCGGTTGCTTCGTGATTGCGCCCAACCAGTGCGGACATCATTGCGACAAGCGTTATTCCTACGGCCACTCACTGATCGTCGACCCCTGGGGTGAAGTGCTCGCCGACGGCGGCGCAGAGCCAGGCGTTATTTTCGCCGACATCGATCTCGACCAGGTGGCGAAGGTGCGCAGCCGCATTCCGGTTCTCGACAACGCCCGCGACTTCACCCTCGTCGAGCAGTAGGCGGCCTCATCCGAGGCTTCGCGGCCTGGGCTCGCGCGGGGTTCGCCGGGGGGCGCGGAGAGTTTTTGGGTTACGCGGGATTTTGCAACGAGGAGGCTGAAATTAGTTCGGGTGGGGGTTCCCGCAAAGGACGCAAAGGGCGCGAAAGATGATTGGGCAGGGCCGCTTTGAATAACATCCCGAACCTACTTCCGTACTATATGGTCCTCAATCGCAGCGTCGGCATATTACTATCTGGGTCCTTTGCGCCTTTGCCGGAACCCTTATCGGTAGCCACTTCAGCCCTGCGGGCAGATCAGCAAAAATTTCCTTTATCCCCCTGCGCCTCTCCGCGCTCCCCGCGCCTCCGCGTGAACCGGGGCCTGTAACCGTTTCAGTCGAACTGTGATATAACTGCGGGTCCCCTGTACTGCGAGTAGTCAGTGTCAACGATGGAAAAGCTGGAACTGGAAGATTTCGACGAAGAACTGCCCGAGCGGCTTGGCGTCGCCGTGATCATGCTGAAACGCCCGTCGGCGCATCCGTGGGCGGATTTCAGCTACGACGCGCTCGGCGTGGTGGTGCGCACGCCGGGCGAGGACAAGCGCGTGGAAAAGATTTTCCAGGACGGTGACGACGAACATTTTCTCGTCAGCGGCATCCACCTGCAACTCTACCCCGACGAGTGCGAAAGCTATTACCACAATTTGATGTCGCCGGAGCCGAGCTGTTTCATTGTCGCCGAGCAGCCCGAGGAAGACGGCGATATGCCCGTGCCGTACCTGGTTTCGCTGAGCTTCGACGAGGTGCACGCCTACCACGAGGGCGACGAGCAGATTTACTCGGTGCCGATTCCCGCGGAGCTATACAAGTGGGCCGAGGCCTACCTGCTGACGCATTATGTCGCGATCAAGAAAACCAAGCGCAAGCTGAAAAACTGGCGCGAACCGGAGCCCCCGGCAAGCAAGCCGTCATGACCCGCGAGAGCAAGGAATCCCCGCTGTCGCGCTGGTCGCGACGCAAGGCCGAGGCGCAGCAGGTCGAAGAGGCGCTGCAGGAGGAGGTCAAACCCGCCCTCGACGCCGAAACCGCGTTCCCCGCCGAGATCGAAGAGCCCCCGGTATTGACCGACGCCGATATGCCCGATCTCGACACGCTCGACGAAAACTCGGATTACAGCGGGTTCATGTCGAAGGGCGTCAGCGAAGAATTGCGAAATCTGGCGCTGCGCAAGCTGTTTCGCTCGTCGGTGTTCAATATTCGCGACGGGCTCGATGAATACGACGAGGATTACACGACATTCGAAAAGCTCGGCGACATCGTTACCTGCGACATGAAACACCATATCGAGATGGAGCAGCAAAGACTGCGTGAAAAGCTGGCCGAGCAAGGCGAACCGGCCGCGAACGACAGCGCGGTAATCGAAGACGAGATAGAGGATGACATCGACGACGATATCGAGGACGATATCACCGAGGAAATCGAGGACGCCGCGGCGCCGAAGCGCGTTGCCGGTGCGTCCTCCGCAACCACAGACGAGCCTGACAACAATAATGAGCAATAACGAGGCGCGCGCGCAGGCCATCACCGCGCGCGATGCCAGCCAGTTCCAACCCACCAGCCTGGTCACCTACCGCTCAGGTGGGAAGATTATCGCCGTTGGCGACGACGCAGCGCTCAAGCGTTGCGCGGACTTGCCCGCGGAGCTCCAGATTACTCTATTGTCTACACGGGAGCATAATTACGCCATCGAAGGCTATCTCGGCGCTTTCCGGGTGTCCATTCCCGGCGCGTCCGGCGACGCGATCGAGCAGGTTGGTGATGCGATTCTCGATTTACACGAAACGCCGTTGCTCGCGCGTGAAATGCTCCCGCCCGGATATTTTCACGTCGCGCCCGCGGACTGGCACGACAGCGATATTGGCGCCGAACTGGCCGAGCTGAGCGGAACTTTCGAAAAGCCGAAGTATTTCGATTACGATCCGTCGATTTGCGCTCACGGGGTCAACGGCCGCAGCGTTTGCACGCGCTGTATCGACGCCTGCCCGGCCGGCGCGATTGCCAGTGCCGGCGAGCGCATCGAGGTCGATCCGAATTTGTGCCAGGGCGGAGGCAGCTGCAGCACTGTCTGTCCGTCCGGAGCGATCCGCTATCTTTACCCGCAGCTGCGCGATAACGGCAAACGCGTACGTGAAATGTTGCGGGTATACCGCGAGGCAGGCGGCGAGCAGCCGTTACTGATGTTTCATGCGGCGAGTTATTCGCCGGCGGACTACCTCGACGCCTATCCGAACCTGTTGCCGATCGAGGTCGAGGAACTGGCCAGCGTCGGTCCGGACCTGTGGCTCGCGGCGCTGGCCTGCGGCGCCAGCCGGGTGGTCCTGCTGGTCGATGACGCGGTGCCGCCGAGCTCGCGCGACAATTTGCGCGAGCAGGTCGCATGGGTACAGGAGCTGTTGTGCGCGCTGGGGCTTGCCCCCGATAGCGTCGACCTGTGCCGGGCCGATGCCGAAATCACGCTGCCCGAAAAGCCGGTCGAGGTCACCGCCAGCGAACTGGATTTGCCCCAGGGCAAACGTAACGCGATCTTTCAGGCGCTCGACCATCTCGTCGCGGCGTTGCAACCGTCACTTGACCAGGTCGTCCTGCCGCCGCCGGCGCCGTTCGGTGAAATCGCGATCGATGCCGAAAAATGCACGCTGTGCATGGCCTGTGTCGGCGCATGTCCCGGACGCGCGTTGCAGGACGGGTCCAACCGCGAGGTGCCGGAAGTATTTTTTATCGAAAACAATTGCCTGCAGTGTGGCGCCTGTGCGCAAACCTGCCCGGAAGACGCGATCGAACTCGCGCCAAGGCTGCTGTTCGACCGCGAAGCCCGCATCCGCGCTCGCTCGCTGAACCGCGACAAGCCTTTCGCCTGTATCGCCTGCGGCAAGCCGTTCGCACCGACCTCGGTGATCCACAAGATGCAGGAAAAACTGAAGGACCACTACATGTTCGGCAGTTCGCGCGCGCTGGACCGGCTGAAAATGTGCGAAGACTGCCGCGTGGTCGATATCGTGCAGGATCCCGACGCAATGGGGGGCCAGTTCGACCCCCTGAAGGGTTTCAAACAATAACCAGCGTGAATTTCATAGAAAATTTCGATAACTGGAAAAAATGATGCTCGAAAACGAACAGCGCTACCGCGCATCGGCTTACAGTTTGCTCGCCGCGCTGTTGCGCGAGGCACCTAAACAGCAGCTGCTGGACCATGTCGCGTCGCTGTCACCGGAGGGTGAAGCGAATTCCGACAAGATTTCCGAGGCCATGGCGGAGCTGTCCGCGGTGGCAAAAGGCCGTGATCTCGACGCCCTCGACGACGAGTACAGCGCGCTGTTCATCGGTCTTGGCAAGGGTGAACTGGTGCCATACGGGTCCTGGTATATCACCGGTTTCCTGATGGAACAGCCGCTCGCGGAACTGCGCGCAGACCTCGCCCGGCTGGGTTTCGAACGCAGCCCTGAGACGCACGAACCGGAGGATCATATTTCTGCGCTTTTCGAAGTTTTTTCTGTTATGATATCGGACAGTTTTAGCCTGTCTGCGCAGCAGCATTTCTTTGAGAAACACCTTGAACCCTGGGTGTCACGATTTTTCGAGGATCTGGAAAAAGCCCGGTCAGCCGAATTTTACCAACCCGTCGCGCGCTTTGGCGCGGCCTTTATCGAACTGGAGCAGGCATACCTTTCGATGCAAAGCTAGATAAAACAGACAACCGAACTCTATTACCCTGTGGAGGAGAAGCCCGTGAAAAAGAAAACCCAGCCCAAGGACCAGGAACGCAGAGAATTTATCAAGAAGTCCACCCTGGTCGGAGCCGGAGTGGCAGCCAGCACGATGGCAACGACCGAGGCCATCGCCCAAGCCAGTATTGATACCGCCGAACCAACTCGAAACAAGGGTTATCAGTTAACCCAGCACGTTCTCGACTACTACAAGTCGGCCGGCATCTAACCCAGGGGGAGACATCATGAATAAATTAATCAAGAAATCCTGTAGCGTCGAGCCTGCCGTGCAGCTTAGCCCCAGGGCGTCGGTACCGGATGCGCTCAGCAGGCGCGCTTTTCTGCGCAATTCGGGCCTGATGGCCGGTGGCGCGGCGCTGGCGACCACGCTGTCGCCGGTGATGATGAAAAAAGCCGATGCGGCAGTTGCGGGGGGCGCCGGCAAGGCGGAGCAGGTCAAGACGATCTGCACCCACTGCTCGGTCGGTTGCGGCATCATCGCGGAGGTTCAGGGCGGGGTCTGGACCGGTCAGGAACCGGCATTCGATCATCCGTTCAACAAGGGCGCACACTGCGCCAAGGGCGCGTCGATTCGCGAGCACGGTCACGGCGAGCGCCGCCTGAAATACCCGACCAAGCTGGTAGACGGCAAGTGGAAGAAGATTTCCTGGGACCAGGCGATCGACGAGATCGGCGACAAGATGCTCGATATCCGCGCGAAGTCCGGTCCGGACTCGGTGTTCTGGCTCGGCTCGGCCAAGCACAGCAACGAACAGGCGTACCTGTTCCGCAAGTTCGCCGCGATGTGGGGCACGAATAACGTTGACCACCAGGCGCGCATCTGTCACTCGACCACGGTCGCCGGCGTTGCCAATACCTGGGGTTACGGGGCGATGACGAATTCGTACAACGACATTCATCACTCCAAGTCGATCCTGTTGATCGGCTCGAACCCGACCGAGGCGCACCCGGTCGCGTTGCAGCACATTTTCAAGGCGAAAGAAGAGAATGACGCGCCGATGATCGTCATCGATCCGCGCTACACGCGCACCGCGGCACACGCGAACCATTTCCTCAGGATTCGCCCCGGCACCGACGTCGCGATCATCTGGGGCATGCTCTGGCACGTATTCGAAAACGGCTGGGAAGACAAGGAGTTCATCCGCCAGCGCGTATACGGCATGGACGACGTGATGAAAGAAGTGAAGAACTGGAACCCGGCCGAAGTCGAGCGGGTTACCGGCGTGCCCGAGCATGAAGTGTTCGCCGCGACCAAGGCAATGGCGGACAACCGTCCCGGCACTTTTATCTGGTGCATGGGCGGCACCCAGCACACCATCGGCAACAACAATACCCGCGCTTACTGCGCGTTCCAGCTCGCCCTCGGTAACATGGGCGTGTCCGGCGGCGGCGCTAACATTTTCCGCGGACACGACAACGTGCAGGGCGCAACTGATCTCGGCGTACTCTCCAACACGCTGCCCGGATACTATGGGTTGTCGGCCGGCTCCTGGAAGCACTGGTCGCGTGTCTGGGATCTCGACTACGAATGGGTCAAGGGTCAGTTCGACAGCGGCAGCTACGAGCAAAGCAAGGGCAAGGACGTCCACGTCATGAATACCAAGGGTATCCCGGTGTCGCGCTGGATCGACGGCGTGCTCGAGGACAAGGACAACATCGCGCAAAAGGACAACGTCAAGGCGATGCTGTTCTGGGGCCACGCGCCGAACAGCCAGACCCGCGGCGTCGAGCAGAAGAAGGCAATGGAAAAGCTCGAAATGATGGTCATCATCGATCCGTATCCGACCGCGTCCGCGGTCATGCCGGATCGCAAGGACGGCATCTACCTGCTGCCGGCCTCGA
The DNA here is from genome assembly GCA_041564355.1 of Gammaproteobacteria bacterium. Classification (GTDB taxonomy): domain Bacteria; phylum Pseudomonadota; class Gammaproteobacteria. The sequence goes on from JBFGQE010000004.1 coordinate 20,823, forward strand.
CGCAGATGGAAACCTACGGCTCGGTGACCGCATCGAACCGTTCCTTCCAGTGGCGTTCCAAGGTTATCGACCCGCTGTTCGAGTCACTGCCCGACCATGTCATCATGTACAAGCTGGCGAAGAAACTCGGGGTTGCCGACCAGTTGTTCAAGAACATCCAGGTCAACGGCGAAGAGCCACTGGTCGAAGACATCCTGCGCGAAATCAACCGCGGCATGTGGACCATCGGTTATACCGGCCAGAGCCCGGAGCGGCTGAAGAAGCACCAGGAGAACTGGGGCACCTTCGATTACGATACGCTCAAGGCCGAAGGCGGACCCGCCGACGGCGATTATTACGGCCTGCCGTGGCCATCCTGGGGACCGCCCGAGATGAACCACCCCGGCACGCCGAACCTGTACGACACGTCCAAGCACGTGGCCGAGGGAGGCCTGACCTTCCGCGCCCGCTTCGGTGTCGAACGCAACGGCACCAACCTGCTGGCCGAGGGATCGTACGGGCGTGGTTCGGACATCAGGGACGGTTACCCGGAGTTCAGCGACAAGGTGCTGAAGAAACTGGGCTGGTGGGACGATCTGACCGCGGCGGAAAAAGAGGCTGCCGAGGGCAAGAACTGGAAAACCGACCTGTCCGGGGGCATCCAGCGCGTCGCGATCAAGCACGGTTGTTCACCGTTCGGTAACGCCAAGGCGAGAGCGATGGTCTGGACCTTCCCGGACCCGGTGCCGATTCACCGCGAGCCACTGTATACGTCTCGGCGCGACCTGGTCGAGAAATACCCGACTTACGAGGACCGCAAGTCCTTCTGGCGTTTGCCGACGCGTTACCAGTCGATCCAGGCGACCGATTTCTCGAAGGATTACCCGATTATCCTGACCTCCGGAAGGCTGGTCGAATACGAGGGTGGTGGCGACGAGTCCCGTTCTAACCCGTGGCTCGCCGAGTTGCAGCAGGAAATGTTCGTCGAAATCCACCCGCGTGACGCCAACAACGCCGGCATCAAGGATGGTGACACGGTCTGGGTCGAGGGCGCCGAAAAGGCGAAGGTCAAGGTCAAGGCAATGGTGACGAGGCGCGTGGGCGTCGGCGTGGCCTTCATGCCGTTCCACTTTGCCGGACACTTCGAGGGCAAGGATTTACGGGACAAGTATCCCGAGGGGGCCGATCCCTATGTACTGGGTGAAGCGGCAAATACCGCGTTTACATATGGCTACGATTCGGTGACGCAGATGCAGGAATCGAAATGCAGCCTTTGTCGCATAACCAAAGCCTGAGCAGGGGGGATTAAGAAATGGCTAGAATGAAATTCTACTGTGATGCGGAACGCTGCATCGAATGCAACGCCTGTGTAACCGCCTGCAAAAACGAGCACGAAGTGCCCTGGGGCGTGAATCGCCGACGCGTGGTCACGATCAAGGATGGCGAGCAGGGCGAGCGCTCGCTGTCGGTGGCCTGCATGCACTGTTCCGATGCGCCCTGCGCCGCGGTTTGCCCGGTGGACTGCTTCTACACCACCGACGACGGCATCGTGCTACACGACAAGGACATCTGCATTGGCTGTGGTTACTGCTTCTATGCGTGCCCGTTTGGCGCACCGCAGTTTCCGGAGCAGGCGGCTTTCTCGTCGCGCGGCAAGATGGACAAGTGCACCTTCTGCGCCGGTGGTCCGGAACAGGATCATACTTCCGAGGAATACAAGAAGTACGGGCGTAACCGGGTTGCCGAGGGCAAGTTACCACTGTGTGCCGAAATGTGCGCCACCAAGGCGCTGCTCGCGGGCGATGGCGATGTCCTGTCGGATATCTACCGCAAGCGGGTTATCAATCGCGGCGCCAGTGCGTTCAACTGGGGCGTCAACTACGATAAAGCCAAGCTCTGAGGCTGGCTGCTTCAGGCAGGTAACAACATGATCGATACAGGGATGTATCGATGTTGCCTCGCGTTATAACCAATAAACCAACAAGCCGGTAATGAGTCGGGGGTGAGAGTTGTGAGAATCCATGCAATTTTAGTACTGCTGTGTCTACTGGCGTCGGCTTTCCAGGCCCAGGCACAAAATGCACCGCCGCCACCTCCGGGGCTGGCCGATGCGCCCCCAGGCTCGGAGCTCTGGCGCGAAGTGCGCCAGCGCGATGGCACCTACACTGGCATCAGCCAGGTCAAGTCGCCGGGCGCGAACGAACTGGTCAACGTGTCCGGACAGAGTTGGCGTGAATACCGCATGAACGAACTGGTGCCGAGAGGCGGCGGCGCGGTCGTCATAGTGCTCGCGATCATTCTTATTTTCCGCATAATTCGCGGCAAGATCATGCTCGAGAACGGTCGCTCCGGGGTAAAGATCCAGCGTTTTACCACCCTGCAGCGCACCGCGCACTGGTCGACCGCGATCCTGTTCGTGATTCTGGGGATAACCGGCATGGTGCTGTTGTTCGGGCGCGTGGTTCTCATCCCGATCTTCGGCGGCGAGGGCTTCGGTTTCATCGCGATGGTGTCGAAGGCGCTGCACGACTACCTCGGACCGTTGTTTGCGATCGCGTTGACGTTTCTGTTCATACTCTTCGTCAAGGAAAACATTCCGTCGCCGAAGCTCGACTTGCAGTGGGTGCTGAAAGGCGGTGGCCTGTTTGGCAAGCACGTCAGTGCACCGCGTTACAACGCCGGCGAAAAACTGTGGTTCTGGGTTGCGTCGATCGGGGGCCTCGTCGTCGTCATCAGCGGGCTCGTGCTCGATTTCCCGATCTTCGGCCAGACCCGCGAAACGATGGAGTTTTACCACTTCGTGCACAGCATCTCCGCGATCGTGCTGATCGTCGTGTCGATGGGGCATATTTACATGGGTACCGCGGCGCTTGAAGCGACTTTCGAGGTCATGAAAACCGGTTACTGCGACGCGAACTGGGCCAAGGAGCACCATGATTTGTGGTACGAAGAAGTGACCAAATCCGGCCAGGCGCCGACCGGGGCCGAGCGAGCGCCGGACCAGGCCCAGCGTCAGTCCCCCGATACCGCCTGATCAATTTCCGGGGACAGCACAATATCCGGGGACAGTATACTTAATTCGCCGCGAGCGAATTAAGTATACTGTCCCCGGATTACTCCCCGTATTAACCGTATTAACGAGATGGCCGACGAAACCCTGACCGACGAAGAGCTCGACGAAATTTATCGGCGCATGATCGACCTGTTTATCGACCAGGCAAACGAATTCGCCGAAACCACCAGCAAGGAGAACGTCGGCCTCGCGCTGCTCTATGCGGCGTCGCGATTCAACGCGCATGTCGTGTCGCAACACGCCAACACGCTGGAAGATTACGAAACGGATCTGCCCCGGGCGCGTGCATTTTTTCAGGGCCAGTATCGCGAAATGCTCGACGAAAACCTCGAAGACACCAAGCAGGTTTTCACCAAGTACGCGCACCTGATAAAGAAGCAGTAGTCCCGCCGAGCGTCGGGCAGGGATCGCCGGGTTTCTTGCCGACGCGCCATTGCGCGAGGCAGCTTTTTCGGACATCCGCTTCGAGTTTCCCCAGGGCTTCGACGTAATCGTAAAATGTCGCGAAATCGAGTCCGTGGGCTTGCAGCATGTTGCGAAAAGCGCCGGTCTCGGAGTGGTAGGCCGAGATCGAGCCGATCTTGGCGTTATTCAGGTCCCCGGCGAACCAGCGTTTAAAACCGCCGTCGACGCCTCGCGCCGCGGCGATTGCCGCGTGGGCCTCGCGCGCCGCGACAAAAGCCGCTTCTTTTCGTGTACGCATTTGCGATTCGGCGAGGTCGCTGGCGTAGATTTCGTCGAGTTGCGCGCGGGTCGTGGCGATCAATTCGATCACCTCGTCGCGATAGGCTTGCCAGCGGCGATACTGCGCGAGCTGGTCACCGAGGCTTTGCGATTCGAGCCAGAGCTCGGTGCCGACCTGTTGTACCGCGGAAGCGAGCGATTCGTTGAAAGTCGTGTCATCGTCGATATAAATGCGCTGGTGGGTGAGTTCGTGGAACAGCAGGCCGGCAAGGCGATACTCGGGCCAGTCGATGAAAGTGCTTAGTACCGGATCGTCGAACCAGCCCAGCGTGGAGTAAGCGGATACCCGTCCCACGTAAACCTCGAAACCCTCGTCCCGCAATTTCTCGATGTAACGCTGCAGGCGCGCCTCGTCGAAATAACCGCGATAACTCGCGCAGCCGACGATCGGGTAGCACCAGCTATGCAGCCGTGTCGAAAACTCGGGCGCGGCGAACAGGTTTTGCACGACGTAAGGGCGGTCGAGGGCGACGTATTCCCGATAGCTGCCGTTGTCGGGCAGCGCAAGTCGCTCGACCGCAAAGCGTCGAATCTCGTGCACGCGGTTCAGCCGGGCGCGCAGATCGGCGTCCAGGTCTTCTTCGGCGAGCATTTCCGTGATCTCGACACGCTGATTCATCAGGCCAAGATGGCCACTGGCGTTATGCCAGTAGTAACCCAGGTCGGCGCAACCGCCGAGAAGCAGCAAAGGAATCGTAAAAAGGCGACGCATACAGTATTCTCTCACACTGTTTCAAATCCGGAAAAATCGATGATTATTTCGAGCCGGTTCGATGGTGGCAATATCGAGGTGGTCGATTGCAGCGATCCCGCCAACGTCGAACTCGAGATTCGCCGTGACAACCAGTCCGAGTTCTACCAGTGGTTTTATTTCCGCGCGGCCAACGTGCGCGATATCGACTGTCGCTACGTATTGCGCAACGCGGGCGGTGCGGCATATCCCAAAGGCTGGCAGGATTATCGCGCGGTCGCGAGCTACGACCGGGAATTCTGGTTTCGCGTCGACACGTCTTTCGACGGCGAGCGCCTCGTCATCGAACACCACAGTAGCGAAGACCAGGTCTACTTTGCTTACTTCGCGCCTTACTCGATGGAACGTCATGCCGACCTGGTCGCCTACGCGCAGAGCAGCGAACGCTGCGTCGCGGAAACCCTCGGCCTGACCCTGGACGGTCAGGCGCTGGATTGCCTGCGCTTCGGTGAGCCTCGCGAAGGCCGCAAGACGATCTGGATGGTCGCGCGCCAGCATCCCGGCGAAACCATGGCGGAGTGGTGGATGGAGGGCATGATCGATCGCCTCGTCGACCACAACGACCCGGTGGTCAACGCGATACTCGACAAGGCGGTCATTTACCTGGTACCCAACATGAATCCGGACGGCAGTCGTCGAGGGCATCTGCGCACCAACGCGGTCGGTGCCAACCTGAACCGCGAATGGGACAAGCCGACCCGAGAAAGAAGTCCCGAAGTGCTTTACGTGCGCGACCGGATTCGCGCTACCGGTCTCGATTTCGGCCTCGACGTGCACGGCGACGAGTGCCTGCCGTACAATTTTCTCGCCGGAACCGAGGGCATTCCCGGCTGGAACCGGGAACGCCAGCAGCAGCTCGAGCTGTTCAAGCTGACCCTGGCTAACCTGAATCCCGATTTTCAGATCGAAAACGGTTATCCGGCGAACGCGGCCGGTCAGGCCAACATGAGCTATTGTTCGAATTCGCTGGCGCAGGAGCACGGCGCGCTGGTTATGACGCTGGAAATGCCGTTCAAGGACGCGAGCGGCACGCCCGACAACGTTCAGGGCTGGAGCCCGGAGCGTTGTACCCGGCTCGCGCGCTCCTGCCTCGACGCGATCCACCTGTGCTGGGACCAGGTGGTCCTGAGCGGGCCGGGTTAACATGCGGCGCAGGCAATTTTTACAGCTCGGCACGGGTGGTGTGCTCGCCGGAGTGCTTGGATTTCCCGGGGCGACTCGCGCCAATACGAACAGTCCGGATTTTCGCCTGGTCGCGGCGAACGGTCAGCATCGCTTTCTCGATCAGCAGGCCGAGCCGACCGGGGTCATGCGCTACAACGACTCGATCCCGGGTCCGCTAATCCGGATTCCGCGCGCGCGTGAATCGGTGATTCTGTTCCACAATGCGCTGGACGAATCGAGCAGCGTGCACTGGCACGGGCTGCGTATCGAAAACGCGATGGACGGCGTTCCCGGCATGACCCAGGATCCCGTATTGCCCGGGGATGATTTTATCTATCGATTGAATCCGCCGGACGCCGGCACCTACTGGTACCACAGCCATTCGCGTGCCTGGCAACAGATGGCGCTCGGGCTGGCCGGCGTGCTGATCGTCGACGAAGACGAGCCGCCGCGGGTCGACCAGGACCTCGTGTTCGCGGTCGACGACTGGCGTCTGCAGCGCAGCGGGCAGATCGAACGTGCCAGTTTCGGCAGTATGCACGACTGGTCGCATGCCGGACGGGTGGGCAATTTCATTACCGTGAACGGGCAACGTGAGCTGGTCTATCCGGTATCCGCCGGCGAACGCCTGCGCCTGCGGATGGTCAATATCGCCAATGCGCGCAGCATGCAGCTGTTGATCAACGAGCCCGAAACGCGGGTCGTCGCGCTGGATGGCCAGCCGGTCAAACCGTTCAGGCCGGAGGCGGGCATTGTCCTGCTCGCACCGGGGCAGCGCTGCGACCTGATCATCGACCTTTCGTTTACCCCGGGACACCGCTCGCCGATCGAATTGCTGATCCGCGACACGGCCTATGAAATCGCGACGTTGCAGTACGACGAACGGGTCAAGCGCGAAAATCCGCTCGCCGATTCGATCGAATTGGCGGCAAACCCGCTTGCGCGGACCGCGCTGCCGGACCGCTTTAGGCACGTGCCGCTTTTGATGGAAGGGGGCGCGATGGGCAGCCTGCGCAGCGCCAGCCTGGACGGCAAGATCCTGTCGATGCGTGAGCTGGTGCATAACGGGATGGCCTGGGCTTTCAACGGCGTGGCCGGCCTGCCGGAAGAGCCGTTGTTCCGTGTTGCCCGGGGCAGCGCGATCAGTCTCGACGTCGAAAACGCGACGCGCTGGCCACACGCGATGCATATTCACGGACATCATTTTCAAAGCGATCTCGAACCCGGCGTGTGGCGCGATACGCTACTGTTTGCGCGCGAGCAGAAAAGCAGCATGCGCTTCGTCGCGGATAATCCCGGCCGCTGGCTGATCCATTGCCACATGGCCGAGCACATGGCCAGCGGTATGCTGACCTGGTTCGAGGTAAGCTGATCTAAACCCGCTTCGAGGAGCGACTAAATGGACAAGATAAGAATCCAGTTCACGCTGTTTTCAGCGTTTTATTCACCGCTGATCGCGACCATGGCCGGCGGTTTTTTGCAGCGCGAGGGCCTCGAATACGACTGGTCGATCTCGCCGCCGGGAAAGCCGGCGACCGATTCGGTGATGGACGGCAGCGCGGACGTGGTGCAAAGCGCGCCGAGCCAGGCGTTTAATTCGCTTGCCCGCGGCGACGAGGATTACCCGCGGCATTTCGCGCAAATCAATGAAATGGACGGTTTTTTCATCAGCGGTCGCGCTGCGGATTCGGCTTTCAGTTGGGATAAGCTCGAGGGCGCCGACCTGGTCATGTTTGGTGGCGGTCAGCCCAACGCGATGTTTCGCTACGCCTGCCATCGAGCCGGCATCGACTACGACCGAATAAACGCGATTACCCCCGGTGGTGCCGATGAAATCGACGCCGCGTTTCGCGACGGGCAGGGCCAGTTCGTGCAGCAACAGGGCCCTTACCCGCAACAGCTCGAGGCCGACGGTGTCGGCCGTATCGTTGCCCAGGTCGGTCCGCTGATCGGACCCTGCGCGTTTTCCAGCCTGGCCGCGTCGACCGAATGGCTTGGCACGGACGAGGCCCGGGCCTTTACCCGCGCCTACGCCAGTGCACGACAATACATGAACGACGCGCCGGCAGCCGAGATTGCCGCCAGCCAGGCATCCTGGTTTCCATCGATCGGAGTTGCCGAACTGGAAAACTGTATTGCCAGTTACCAGTCGCTGGGCTGTTGGACGCCGCACCTCGAAATAACCCGCGAGGCCCTCGAGGTCACGTTGGACGTGTTCGAGTTTACCGGCGGCATCGAACGGCGTTACGCTTATGAGCAGGTTGTCGCACCGCCACCGGCCTGATTCGGCCGGGAAATTGATGCGGGTTTATCCGCTCGCGAAAAACGTCACGACCCGCCCGAATACCCGGATTGATCGGGACCGGCCCCCGAGCGCCGCACGCAGCCGTTGGCGAAGCTTTCGTCTCCATTCCTGCTGATACTTTCGAGCTTCGTGCCGGGCACGGTGATCGACGACCTGCGCACCCGCGCCCGACAATGCCCGGCGACTCGAATCCGTGGAAGCGCGCAATCGCGCTGCCAACCAGCGGATTAATCCTGGCAGGAAGGTTTGTGTCTCGCGCCCGAATATCGCCGGCGAGAAGTCCCGAAACCGGCCTCGATGGCGCTTAATTTCGATCTTGACATGTCACCTGGCTGGGCCTACTTTGCGCTAATCGGATCTCACACAAACAGGACAATTCGACATGAGCAACAATCAGAAGAAGACCCCTGCCGGAGCCAGTAGCGCCAACAAAGCCGGTCGCGCCGGGGAAACGCTTGCAAGTGAAATCGAACGCACCACCGAAGCGATCGTGAAAGAGATGAAGGAAGGCTTCGACACCGTTCGAAAGAAAGCCACGAAAGCCGGCAAGGCTGCCGCCGAAGCCACCGCGTCGATGCAGGAGTCGATCGCCGATGCTGCCCTTGACACGCGCGCTTCGGTTAAGGAGACGCTCAGGGAGGCGCAACTCGCCGAGAAATTTCACAAGTTCGCCGACGAGGTCGAGGAAGTGACCGAGAGTGTCCTGAAAGGGCTCGGCGAACGCTTCAACCAGCTGCGCGCGGTCGCGCTGAACAGCGAGTCCGCCGCGCCGAAGAAGAAGGCCGCGCCGAGGAAGAAGGCCGCGCCGAAGAAGAAGGCCGCGCCGAAGAAGAAGGCCGCGCCGAAGAAGAAGGCCGCACCGAAGAAGAAGGCCGCGCCGAAGAAGAAGGCCGCGC